>JAZFSB010000001.1:0-2914 GCA_036445935.1 Alphaproteobacteria bacterium
CCGCCTGTTTATTTGTGTGCCGGGGGCGCCGGCCCGCCCCCCCACCCGGCCCCCCACTTGGTTAGGGGCGTGGGGGGGGTACGGGGGCCGGACCCGCTTCGAGATCAAAGGCAGGCGACGCTATGACCGACGACACTCTTGAAACCCTGCAAGACAAACTGCTGGCCGAGGTGGCGGCGGCCGCCGACGCCGAGGCGCTGGAAGGCGCGCGCATCGCCCTGCTTGGCCGCCAGGGCCGCATCACCGACTTGATGAAGGGCCTGTCCAAGGTCGCCCCCGATGAACGCCGCGCGCGCGGCCAGGCGCTGAACCTGCTCAAGGACGCCGTCGCCGACGCGATAGCGGCGCGCAAGCAGGTGTTTGACGAAGGCGCGCTCGACGCCAGGCTGGCCGAGGAGCGCGTCGACGTCACCCTGCCCGCGCGGCCCGGCGCGGACGGCTGCATCCACCCGATCAGCCAGGCGATCGACGAGATGGTGGCGATCTTCTGCGAGATGGGGTTCGAGGTCGCCGAAGGCCCCCATATCTAGACCGATTTCAACAATTTCTCGGCGCTTAACATTCCGCCCGAGCACCCCGCGCGCCAGGAACACGACACGTTTTATCTGCCCGAAAAAGACGACGGCTCGCGGCTGGTGCTGCGCACCCACACCTCGCCGGTGCAGATCCGCACCATGATCGACATGGAACCGCCGATCCGCATCATCGTGCCGGGCCGGACATTCAGGGCGGATTATGACGCCACCCATTCGCCGATGTTTCATCAGATCGAAGGGTTGGTGATCGATGAGACCACCCATATGGGACATCTCAAGGGCTGCCTGGTTGATTTCTGCCGCGCCTTCTTTGGCGTCGATGATCTGCCGGCGCGTTTCCGGCCCAGCTACTTCCCCTTCACCGAACCGTCGGCCGAAATGGATATCGGCTGTACGCGCGACGGCGGCGGGCTGACCATCGGCGCCGGCGCCGACTGGCTGGAAATTCTCGGCTGCGGCATGGTGCATCCCAACGTACTGGCCAATTGCGGCATCGATTCCAGCCGCTATCAGGGCTTCGCCTTCGGGCTCGGCATTGAGCGCGCGGCGATGCTGAAATACGGCATCCCGGATCTCCGCACCTTCTACGAATCCGACCTGCGCTGGCTGCGCCATTACGGCTTCGCGCCACACGACATCCCCACCATGACGGCGGGGCTGTAGGCGATGAAGTTCACCCTCGGCTGGCTCAAGCAGCATCTCGAGACCGACGCCTCGCTGGATGAAATCACCCGGCGCCTCACCATGCTGGGGCACGAGGTCGAGCAGGTCGATGACCGCGCCGCCGCACTCGCGTCCTTCGTTATCGCCCACGTCAAGGAAGCGAGCCCGCACCCCAACGCCGACCGGCTACAGGTCTGCGTCGTCGATACCGGTACCGAAGAGCTGCAAGTCGTGTGCGGCGCACCCAACGCGCGGGCCGGCATGAAAGGCGTGTTCGCGCCCGCCGGTGCGACCGTGCCGGGGATCGGGCTGAAGCTTAAGAAGACCAAAATCCGCGGCGAAGACTCCAACGGGATGCTGTGCTCCGAGCGCGAGATGGGGCTGTCCGACGAACATGAAGGCATTATAGAGCTGCCCGACGACGCGCCGGTAGGCGCGGGCTGGGCCGATTGGGCCGGGATGAGCGACCCGGTGATCGATATCGCGCTGACGCCCAACCGGGGCGACTGCGCGTGCGTGCGCGGGTTGGCGCGCGATCTCGCCGCCGCCGGGCTCGGCACGTTGACGGCGCTTGATACCAGCGCGACAGAGGGTGCGTTCGACAGCCCGATCGCCTGGAAGCGCAACCTTCCCGACGGCGCGGGCGATGCCTGCCCGATGGTGGTCGGGCGCTATTTTCGGGGCGTCACCAACGGCGAAAGCCCGCAATGGCTGCAGGATCGCCTGCGGGCGATCGGGCTCCGGCCGATCTCGGCGCTGGTCGATATCACCAACTGGATGACCTTCGATCTGGGCCGCCCGCTGCATGTGTTCGACGCTGACGCCGTCGCCGGCGATCTCACCATGCGCCTGGCAAGGGGTGGTGAGACCATCGGCGCGCTGGACGGGCGCGATTACGAACTGGCCGAGGGCATGGTGGTGATCACCGACGATGACGGGGTGCAGGGCATTGCCGGCGTGATGGGCGGCGCGGGTGCGGGCTGCGGCCCTGACACCGTCAACGCGTTCCTGGAAGTCGCCCTGTTCGATCCCATCCGCATCGCCGAAGCGGGCCGCCGGCTCGGCATTATCTCGGACGCGCGCTACCGTTTCGAACGCGGCGTCGATCCGACATCGGCGCTGTGGGGCGCCGAAATCGCGACCCGCATGATCCTTGATCTGTGCGGCGGCGAGGCCAGCCGGCTGACCATCGCGGGCGAATTGCCGGCTGGCGATCATGAATTGTCGCTGCGCGCCTCGCGCGTGCTTTCACTCGGCGGTGTCGCGGTCGGCTCGGACGAAGCCGCCGGCATTCTTGATCTGCTTGGCTTTGCGACCCGCATAGACGGCGACGTGGTGCACGGCACCGTGCCGCCCTGGCGGCCGGATATCGAAGGCGAAGCCGATCTGGTGGAAGAGGTCCTGCGCATCAAAGGCTACGATACGATCCCCACCGTGCCGCTCGACCGCGCCGCCACCATCCCGGCGCCGGTGCGCGATGCCGGGCAGCAGCGCGCCGAGAACGTGCGCCGCCTGCTTGCCGGGCGCGGGCTGGTCGAATCGGTGACCTATTCCTTCATGGACGGACGCCAGGCCGACCTGTTCGGCGGCGTCGATGACAGCGTGCGGCTGGTCAACCCGATCAGCGCCGATCTTGACGTGATGCGCCCGTCGATCCTGCCCAACCTGGTGGCCGCGGTGGCGCGCAACCAGGCGCGCGGACAGGAAAACCCGGC
>JAZFSB010000002.1:0-3165 GCA_036445935.1 Alphaproteobacteria bacterium
GTCGGCACTGGATCGTTGTTTGTTGCCGTGCGGCCGGTAAACGAAATCGATCTGGTCGACAATGTTTTGGACCCGCTGGTACTGCCGCCGCCGCCGCCGCCAGGTTCCGGACCCCTTCTGCAGCCGCCGCCGCCGCCGCCAGGTTCCGAACCCCTTCCGCCGCCGCCGCCGCCGCCGCCGCCGGGCCCCACGATACCCACGGTGGTTGTCCTGAGCCCGGCGATCAACATGGTCAGCCAGACGACCGGCGCGATCCGGATTTTCGATCCGGACGGCAACGTGCAGACGGTCTCGCTTTCCGTCGGCAATGGTGCGCTGCAACTGCTCAATTCAGCGTCCGTGACGCTGATCGATGGCAACGGCGCGGATGGCACACTCTCTTTTTCCGGTAGCCCCAGCGCGGTTAACGCCGCGCTGTCGGCCGGCCTGAAATACACCCCGAACGCAGGCTTCGGGGGCAATGAATCCATTACCATCACCACCGATGACGGCACCAACGTGGTCGCGAATTCTTACATCGTTGGCGCCGCCAGCACCGGCAACGATGTAATCAACGGATCGGTCGCGAATGACAGTCTGCTGGGCGGGCCCGGCGACGATTCCTTGGTTGGCCGCGCGGGCAACGATACCCTCAATGGCGGCGTCGGCGTCGACGAAGCCGTTTACGTTTTCGCGCCCGGTCCGGTCGAAGTCGATCTCGCGATCAACGGGGCGGTCAAGGACGGGTACGGTTTTGCCGATACGCTGATCGGTATCGAAAACGTCAAGGGAAGCAGCAACAATGATAAACTGAGTGGCGATATCGGCGTGAATGTGTTGCGCGGCGGCCCTGGCGACGATGCTCTCGACGGCCAGGCCGGCAACGACACCTTGTTTGGCGATGCCGGCAACGACGTTATCCTGGGCGGGCCCGGAGCCGACACGCTGTTTGGCAACGATGGCGACGATTTATTCAGGGGCGGCACGGGCGATGATTCGATCGATGGCGGCAATGGCATTGACACCGTCGATTATACAGATGCGACGGCCGCGGTGACGGTCGATCTCTTTGCCGGCATGGCGGCGGGGAACGGTTCCGACAACGACACGATTTCCAATATCGAGCGCGTCATCGGGTCGGCTTTCGCCGATTCGCTGAGCGGCAACAGCAGCGACAATATGCTCATCGGCGGCCCGGGCAACGATATCCTGCGCGGCGATATCGGTCAGGATGTCCTGGATGGTGGGTTGGGCAATGATCAGTTCACCTATTTCGGGCCTGGCGAGGGAACCTTTATTTCGTTCAACGAAATCCGCGGCCCCGACCGGACGGGCGACATTCTGAAGGATTTCACATCGGGCGCCGACAAGCTGGTATTCGAACAGACCCCCTTTAACTTCATCTCCATGACGGTGACGAATGGGGTCAACTTCGCGGTCATTTCCGGCTCCTATGACGGAACCAATGGCGGTGGCGCCACGGAATATGTAGCGAACAACGGGGCGCTGATCTATTCGATCGCCGACAGGACGCTCTATCACGACGGCAACGGTGCGTCGCCGGGCTATACCGCCGTCGCCACCGTGCTGACTGGCGACAATATCGTGGCTGGTGATATCCAGATCGTTGCCACCATCCCGATGTAGTCGTCGGCATAGGACCTATGGTACCCAATGCAGTTCATTGGTTTATGACGCTGTTCCAAGGGTAGCGAATGCCTGACTTAGACCGACGGTTTACGTAGAGGAGCGTGGCTTTGTTTTCGCCCTGGCTGAGAACCATCCTGCGCCCCTTGTGGCCGCAATACCGCGCGCTGGTTCAATATTCCCTGTTCGTCAATCTGCTGGCGCTGGCGACCCCGGTTTTCGTGCTGCAGATCTACGATCGCGTGGTGTTCCATTCGGGGCTTAGCACGCTGCAAGGCCTGTCGCTCGGCATGGCGGTGGTGATCGTCTTTGATTTTCTGCTGCGCCAGGCCCGCAGCCGATTGATGCAGCAAGTGTCGCTGCGTATCGACGCGGCGCTTGGCCGGCAACTCTTCTTCAAGCTGACGGCGCTGCCGCTGCGCGCGCTGGAATCGCGTCCGGGATCGTTTTGGCAGTCGATATTCCGCGATATGGATCAGGTGCGGAACATGCTGGGTGGCCCCACGGCGGTTCTGCTTGTCGACCTGCCCTTCGTGCTGCTGTTCATCGGGCTGATCTTCATCATCGCGGCTCCCATCGTCTGGGTTCTGTTCGTGGCGCTGGGCGCTTTCGTCGGGCTGGCCTGGTGGTCGTCCAGCGCGGTGCAGACCGCGAGCCTCGCCGAGCGCCAGACCGCCCTGGCCCGAGACGCGCTGGTCGCTGAAATCGTCGCCGGCCGGACAACGGTGAAGGCGCTGGCAATTGGCGAATCCCTGCGCCCGGTCTGGGAAGACCGCCATGTCGATGCCATCGAGACGTCGATTCAGCGTGGCCAGGTGAGCGACCGTTTCGGCAATCTGGGCATGGAAATGACCATATTCACGACGATCGCGATGACGGTCGTCGGCGCCCTTGCCATTCTTGATCAGCAGATGACCATTGGCGGATTGATCGCGGCCAACATGCTGAGTACGCGGATCATCGCGCCGCTCAACCAGCTTGTGGGGGCGTGGCGTGGCTTCGCGACCTATCGCGAAGCAACCGAGCGGCTTGATGAAATGCTGTCCATGCCCGAGGAACGCCAGGACACCGAGCTGGAGTTCGACCGCCCTACCGGCGTGGTAAGCATACAGCAACTGGAGTTCAATTATGACGAGGACGCACCGCAGGTAATCAACAACCACGCATATACGATCAAGCCCGGCGGATTGCACGGCATCGTTGGGCGCAACGGCAGCGGCAAGTCGACGCTGCTCAAGCTGATGCAGGGTCTCTATACGCCGACATCGGGGCGCGTGCTGCTGGATGACGCCGATGTTCAGCAATTCACCCGTGGTGAGCTGGCGCTGTGGTACGGCTATGTCCCGCAGGAATGTTTCCTGTTCGCGGGCACGGTGCGTGACAATATCTGCAAGGTGGTGCCCGACGCCACCGACGAGCGCGTGCTGGCGCTTACCCGACGGCTCGGGCTGCATGACGATATCACCGACTTGCCGGACGGCTACAACACCGATATCGGCGAAGCCGGAATGCGGCTTTCCGCCGGCCAGCGCCAGAAAA
>JAZFSB010000003.1:0-2865 GCA_036445935.1 Alphaproteobacteria bacterium
GGACTGTCGGTACGGGGTGATGCGGAGACCGGGTAAAATAATTCTGATCGGCGGGCTGATCGCGGCGATGGCCGGCTGTACGGCCCAACCGGTCCAGGACGTCGAAAGCCTGCCGTCCGCGACGCCGCCTGGCCTGGCGGCGCCGGCCGCTTTACAGCCCCGTACGGGGCCGATAAATCTTGCCCGCGCGGTCATTCCCAGCCGCCAAAAAAAGGCGAAGCCGCGCATTGATGAGGTTTATCGCGCGACATCGCGCCGGGTACGCGAAGACTCCAGAGGGCGCGCCGCGCAGCCTGGCGACGTTCGGCTTGATTTCCGCGACACCAATGTGAAAGAGGTCGTGCGCGCGGTTCTCGGTGGCATCCTCAAGGTCAATTTCATCATCGACCCCAACGTTACCGGCAAGGTGACGCTGAGTACCGCGCGGCCGCTGCATCAGGACGAACTGATTCCGACGCTCGAGACAGTGCTCGCCTCGCTTGGCGTCAAGCTTGTTGGCGCGGGGCCCGGCCTATACCGGGTGACACGCGCCAGCGGCCCGGCGGCCCTTTCCGGCGGCGGTATGGTCAGCACCGACGCGGACGGAACCGGCGCCGCCTGGCGGGTTTTTCCGCTGCAATACATCAGCGCCGCCGAACTTGCCAAGATATTGCGTCCCATATTGCCCGCCGGGTCGGTGTTGCAGACGGATGAAATTCGCAATCTGTTGATTACCGGCGGCGCCGGCGATGCCCTGCGGCTGGCAGAACGCACTATCGATATTTTCGATATAGACCAGATGGCCGATCAGAACATGTTGCTGATCAGCATCGAGAACACGGATGCGACGGTTCTGGTTAACGAACTCAGGAGCGTGTTCCGGCTTCGCGGCGATAGCGGCGGGCCGGGCGACGTCATCCGTTTCATAACCATCGATCGGCTCAATGCCATTCTCGCGCTATCGTCGCAGGAAGATTACATCGAACAGGCGCGCGAATGGATCTACCGGCTCGATCGCGAACACAACCCGGCTGACCGGCGCCTGTTCGTCTATTACGTCCAGAACGGTCGGGCCGAGAGGCTGGTCGAAAGCCTGCGCGAGGTGGTCGGCAACATCGAGGAAGGGGACGGAGAAGAACAGGCGGCGCGGTCGGCACCGCAGCTTGCCTCCATCGCCGGGCGGCCCGGCATCCCGGGGCGTGTCACGACGGCGCTCGCGAAACCGAAAAGCGCGGACGCCAGGGGCGCGGGGTTGCGGATATCGGCCAATGTCGAGCGCAACGCGTTGCTGATTTCCGCGACCCACAACGAATACAAGCTGATCGAGGAAGTGCTGGCCAAGCTCGATCTTCCGGCGCTCCAGGTGATGATCGAAACCACCATCTTCGAGGTCGCGCTGAACGACACGCTGCGCTACGGCATTCAGTACGCCCTCTTCAACGGAGACCTCGGAATTGGCGAGCCGGGAACCACGGCGCTGACCCGGGGCGGCCCAGGGTCTACGGCGCAAACCAGTAACATCATCACGCCGATCATAGCGCCACTGGTGCCGGGCTTCAGCTTCGCGATTGATGGCGCCTCGCGGTCCCGCTTCATCTTCGACGCGCTGTCGCAGATCACCGAGCTCAACGTTCTGTCGTCGCCCAACATCCTGGTTCTAAACCACCAGCCAGCGCGGCTACAGGTCGGCGACGAGGTGCCGATCATCACCCAGCAGAGTACTGCCACAGTGGGAGACAACCCTCAGATCGTTAACTCGGTGCAGTACCGTAGTACCGGGGTGAGCCTCGAAGTGACTCCGCATGTCAATGCCAGCGGCCTGGTCACGCTCGAAATCGCGCAGAATGTCAGCAACACCGCGCCGACCCTGTTTACGAGCATCGATTCGCTGACCATCCAGAATCGCAGCCTGGCAACGACGGTTTCGGTGAAGAGCGGCGAGAGCGTCATGCTGGGCGGTTTGATCCGCGAACAGGCAACGGAAGGGAACGCCGGCATTCCCTTCCTGCACGAGTTGCCGCTGGTGGGGTTTTTGTTCGGCCAGCAGGACAGTACCTCGTTGCGGTCGGAACTGGTGATCATGATCCGGCCGATTGTGTTGACCAGCCCCGCGGATGCACAGCACGTGACCAAGATCATGCAGCGCAAGTTCCACGCCCTGCTGCGCAACCAGTCCAGCCTGATCCCTCAGCCCCGGCGGCTTCAGTCGCGTTAGAGGTTTTTTTACGGTTGGAACGTCTGGTTCAAGCTGTAGCTGCCCTTGCCGTTGCAGCAATGCCTGACGCGGAGGTAATAGGTTCCCGCGTCTAGTGGCGCGTCCAGCTGGAAATTATAGCGTGCCCCGCCATCATCATCTGCCCCGATCAACTTGCCCTCGGCGTCTCTCAGTTCACCCACCAGGTCGGTCGGCCCGGCCGATGAAATAGACAGCGAGCCGTTTTGCGCGAGGTCGATGCGGAACAGGTCAGTGTCGCCGGAAACCTCGAGCCGCCCGGAAAGACTGGTTTCCAGACGGGTAGCCTCGGCCTTGGTGTTGGCGTAATCATCGGCCAGGGGCTCGGCTTTGCCGGTTCCCTTCAAGGTTTTGCTGCCGTCGGTGCTACCTCCGGTCACGGCTGCTTCCAGTTCGGCCAGGTCGGACACGACCCGCAGCTTGTAGCGCTGTTGGACGCCGAATTGCTTGTCCTGGTTGAATACCTGCATGGATTGCAGGCCAAGCGGAGCGCTGTCGTCGATCGAGACACGCGCCGTGATGGCTTCCGGGTTCACGTAAGTGACGTCAAGCGGCGTTATGCGGTCGCCGATGATGATCACCGGCGCGCCGGCCTTATTGGAAAAATTTTTTCCAGTCATTTCCAGCACGACGGTGGTCCCGCGCGGCACGGT
>JAZFSB010000004.1:0-3162 GCA_036445935.1 Alphaproteobacteria bacterium
CGGCGGTGTATTCACGCACCAGGAAGGCGGCGCCGAACAGGATACCCGCCAGAGCGAGCAGTACGCCCAACGCCGTCATCTGAACCGGCGACACCGCGGCAATGCCGCAGGCGGTCAGAAACAGCCGCCCCGGCACGCCGAGCAACCGCGTAAAATATCCGCTGACCGCGACCGAGATCAAATACACGCCGGCGGCCGCGGTAAAGAAATTGAGCAGGATGTCGGGCAACGGGCCGATCATCAGCAGACCCGGGGCGAACACGAACATGAAGGGCACGATATAGGCGGACCAGGCGAACTTCATGGAATGCATGGCCGTTACCATCGCGCTCGCGCCGGTGAGTGCGGCCGCGGTAAACGCGCACAAGGCGACCGGTGGCGTGATCATCGACATCATCCCGAAATAGAGGATGAACAGGTGGGCGGCCATGGGCTCCACGCCCGCTTCGATGATCGCAGGCGCGACCAGGAAGGCCAGCAGGACGTAGACGCCCGACGTCGGCATTCCCATGCCGAGAATGATGCAGGTGATGGCCGCGATCACCAGCAGCAGGACCACGTTCTCGCCCGCCATTGCGACCAGCGCCTGGGTCAGTGCGAAGGCGAAGCCGGTGGTCGAGATAATGAAAATCACGAAGCCCGCCGAGGCGAGAATAAGGATCAACTCGACCGCGATGCGGCCGGCACCGATAAAGGCTTGGATGAACGATTCGGGCGTGATCCTATGGCCGCCATAGGGTCGCATCACGCCGACGATGACGATAGTGATGCTGGCATAAATCGCCGCTTCCTGCGCCTCGACCCAGAACTCGAAAAGCGCGACCAGCAATACGACGAACGGCAGGATCAGGTGCCACCCTTCCCGCAACACCCGGGCTACTCTGGGCAAGGCTGAATCGGCGACGCTGATCTTCTCTTTCGCCGCGATCAGGTCAACCTGCACGAACACCGCGAAATAGTAGAGCAGCGCCGGAATCATGGCCGCGACCACGACCTTCTGATATTCGATCTCAAGGAATTCCGCCATCAGGAACGCGGCGGCTCCCATGATCGGCGGCATGAACTGCCCGCCGGTCGACGCCACGGCCTCGATCGCCCCCGCGGTCTCGGCCGAATAACCGGACCGCTGCATCAGGGGGATAGTGATGACGCCGGTCGAGGCGACATTCGAGGTCGCGCTGCCGGAAATCGACCCAAACAAGGCGGAGGCGACCACCGAAATCTTGGCCGCGCCGCCGCGCCTGCGGCCAAATCCGGCCATGGCAAGATCCGTGAAGAACTCGCCCCCGCCCGTTTTAAGGAGAAGCTGGCCGAAGAAGACGAATACGACGACGACCTCGGCGCCGATCTGGAGCGGCGTACCGTAGGCGGCGCCCGCATCGATACCGAGGTCGGTGACGAGTTCGTTCCAGTCCACCTCCAGCGACCGCATCTGACCGGGAACCAGGTGGCCGACCAGCGCGAAGAGGAAAAACGCCGCGACCACCGCGAGCAGCGTATAGCCCGTCGCCCGGCGCAGCGCCTCCATCAAGGTAATGACAACGAAAAATCCGAGGATCAACGTCTCGTCGGTCCTGTTGCCATAGGCCTCGCTCAGCCGCTCGTACTGGAAGCCGATATAGAGGAACGCGCCCAACCCGGCGCAGGCGCCAATCCAGTCGTACCAGGCGGGAGATTCCTCCCGGCTCCGATCGGCCCGGATGGTCAGCCAGGCGATGAACACCGACAGGCCGAGCACCAGTGCCAGCACCGCCTGCGGGAAGAAGGTAAGGTCCACCCAGTGCTGCGCCTGCACCGCCCAGAGAACGCAAATGATCGTTATCGCCGCGGCGGCGATCGCGATCAGGGCAGGCACCGTCCCGCCACGGAACGGTGCCGCCTGGTCATTTCCGGACTCAGCCATTACGCCCTATCAACCCCGCCACGCACGAACTACCTGGCGTCAGACCTACATTTGGCCGATTTCCTTGTAGAACTTCAGGGCGCCTGGATGATACGCGACCGGCGACTTTGCGCGCATACGCTTCGGTTCGAACAGGTTGAAGCGGCTGTTCGCCTTCACCAGAAAATCCTTGTTCGCGTGCATCGTCTTGACGACCTTGTAAATCACGTCGGCCGTCACGTGTGCGCCGGCTGTCAGGAAATACGGGTAGGCCATCACCGTGGTGGGTCCGATCATGCCAGGCGTCGCGGGTGATGGCTGAATGGTCATCGGGAAGGCTTCCGGATAAACCGAATTCATCCCTTTCACGCCGGCGGTTGTCGAATTGATGGAGAGGAAGCGAAGCCCGCCGTGGGATTTCAGCATCGCGTGCTGTTTCTTCGAGGCACCCGAGCCCGGCGCCACGATCGCTATGTCGAGCTTTCCACGTGCCATGTCATTGCCGGTCGGCACGTAGCGGGAATAGGGCGTGTTTTTCAGATCGCCCTGCTTCAGCCCGTCGCTCGCCAGCAAGGCGTCTGCGATGAACTGCAGGATGGTCTGGGCGGTGTATTTATAGCCCATCCGCATGCCCTTGGCGTCGCTGATGCGCTTGATGCTGGAATCCTTAGGCACGGCGAGGGTAATGCGGAGCGGATAGACCATCGTCACGATGCGAAAATTCGCGTGAGGCCTGCCCTTGAAAGTCCCCTTGCCGAAATGCGCAAAGCGCGATTCGGCAGCGTTGTTCACGCCGAAATCAACCTTGCCGTTGTTCATCTGCGGCACGATGCTGGACGATCCGCCGCCCGGCTTCACCCGAAACAGCAGCCCGGCTTTCACGTTCATCAGCTTCGACACCGCGGTACCGACGCCGAAGGCGAGCGAGCCCTGCTTGTTGGTGCCAATCGAATAGGTTTGTTGCGCAATCGCCGGCGCGGCAACCATCGCCGCCACGGCGGCTGTAATCAGCATGGTGTGTATTTTCATCACCTTCCGTCTCCCTATGCCGTTAACCCATCACCGGCGCCACGACGGGCACCGACCGGGCGTCAATCAAGCCCACGACGCCCCCTTGGAGTCAACAAATTGCGCCGCCGTCAGGCACCGTCCCCCGTGCCTGACGACGTCTGGTAAAGCCGCCACGCGTTATCCAGGGCGGCCAGGCAGGCAGGATCCCAGTCCTTGCCGGGCCACGGGTCGCGGGCCCAATGTCCCTGCGTGTCCTCGCCCCGCAGCAG
>JAZFSB010000005.1:0-2116 GCA_036445935.1 Alphaproteobacteria bacterium
CACAATGTACATATAGTGGATTTATCAAAAGCTTGAACGGGGTGTTTTCGCGACGCAGCTATGCCTGTCCCGCATGGCCTTCAGGGGGGAGCAATAAACGGGGACAGTATACTATTTTAGCTTAAAATAGTATACTGTCCCCCTTTTATTACCCCCTTTATTATCTGTCCCCCGGAAGGCCATGCGGCACAGGCATAGCTGCGTCGCGAAAACATCCCGTTTAAGCTTTTGATAAATCCTCTATATTTATATTGTGCAACGCAATATTCGCGCTGTGAAATGTACTTCCAGGACGGGACTGAGCCATGTACGAGACCTTTGAAAAGACCTACCCGCACTACCCCTTCGCCGGACTCATCGGCCTGGGCATCGCCTTTGCCGGGCTATTCACCCGGAAATAAACAGAGAATTAAACGGGGACAGTATACTATTTTAGTTAAATAATATACTGTCCCTGTTTAATCTACTGTTCCCGTTAATTAGTGCTTTCCGCCCTCGCCGCAGCAGCCGCTCGCGGCCGCCGGTACAACTCGGGTCTCTGTCGACACACCCTCGCTAGCCGCCTCCGCGACTGGCGCTTCGACCAGCCCGGCCGTTGCGGCCTTGCGCCGCTCCCGGACGATCTCCGCCAAAACCGAGAGCGCGATCTCCTCGGGCGTGACCGCGCCGATGTCGAGACCGGCCGGCGACCGCAGTGCGGCCAGGCGCTCGGCTTCGACCCCACGCGCGGCAAGTTGCGCCTTCAACTCGGCGGCCTTCTTGCGGCTGCCGATGAAGGCGACGTAGGGCGCGCCGGTCGAAAGCGCCGCCTCCAGCGCCTCGCGATCGCGCTTGCCCTGAGTCGCCACCACGATGAAGCTGGTCGCGGCGCGCGGGCTTTGCGACAGATCGAATCCCGCGAGCTTCTCGTCGGCGTCGGTCATGCCCTCCAAATCATCCGCCAAGGCGGCCGCGGTGACGGTGAAGCCGGCGTTCCCAGCGAGCGCGCGGAGCGCCCGCGCCGTGCCCGAAGCCCCGGCCACGATCAGCGCGGGCCGCGGTAGAATCGGTTCGACGAAGACCTCGACCGTGCCGCCGCTGGCACAGGCGTTGCGGTATTCCTCGGTGTCTTCCCCGCCCGATCCGGCGTCTTCGTCGGGGCGCACCCGGATCATGCGCGCGCGGCCATCGTCGAGCGCCTCCCGCGCCGCCTTGCGCACCGCACCCAGGGTGCAGCCGCCGCCGATCCAGCCGACCATGGAGCCGTCGGCGCGGATCACCGCCTTGGCGCCGACCTTGGCCGAGGTCGCGGCCTTGGTGCGCACCACGGTGGCGAGCGCGAAGGGCTGTGCGTCGCCCTTCATGCGCGCCATGCAGTCGATCACGTCCTCGCTGTCCACTGTCACAAGAAAGCAGCTCCTATTTGTCGATGCCCAGTTGGTGGCAGGTCTGCCAGACCCGCCAGGCGGTATGGGGCATCGGCATGTGGGTCACGTCGAGGTGCGCGAAGGCGTCCACGACCGCGTTCGAGAAGGCCGGAACACCGCCGACGTTGGGCGATTCGCCGACACCCTTGGCGCCGATCGGATGATGGGGCGACGGTGTCACCGTAAAGTCGGTCTCCCAATGGGGCGTCTCCACCGCGGTCGGCAGGAAGTAGTCCAGCAGGCTCGCGCCGAGCACGTTGCCGATCTCGTCGAAAACGATCTCCTGGCCCATGGCGATGCCGAAAGCCTCGGCCAGACCGCCGTGGACCTGACCTTCGATGACCATCGGGTTGATCCGCGTGCCGCAGTCGTCGAGCGCAAAGAACTTGCGTATCGAGACCTCGCCGGTGTGGCGATTCACATCGACCACGCAGATGTATGCGCCGAAGGGGAAGGTCATGTTCGGCGGGTCGTAGTAGTCGACCACTTCGAGACCGGGCTCCATCCCCTCGGGCAGGTTGGAATAGGCGGCCATGGCGATGTCTTTCATGGTCGCCGAAACGTCTGAGCCCTTGACCGAGAAACGGTCCACGTCCCACTCCAGGTCGCTCTCGCTGACCTCGAGCATGTGGGCCGCAATCTTTTTCGCTTTCTCGCGGATTTTGCGCCCGGCGCGCACCGCCGCAGCAGCCCCCACCGGCGTCGTCCGC
>JAZFSB010000006.1:0-2471 GCA_036445935.1 Alphaproteobacteria bacterium
CCGTGCTCGGCGTCATCGGCACCGGCCGCCAGGCGCGCACCCAGGCGGAAGCGATCTGCAAGGTGCGCCCGATCAGCGAAATCCGCGCTTTCAGCCGGTCGCCGGAAAACCGCGCGCGCTTTTGCGAAGACCTGGCCGCGACCGGCGCCAAAATCATCGCCGTCGATAGCGCAGAGGAGACGGTGCGCGGCGCGGACGTGATCGCCACCGCGACCACGGCGACAGAGCCGGTACTGCTGGGTGACTGGCTGGCGCCGGGGGCGCATGTCAACGCTATCGGCGCGAATTACGAATACAGGCGAGAGCTGGATACCGATGTGGTCGCCCGCGCCGCCGTGATCGCCACCGACGACCGCGAACAGGTGCGCTACGAGGCGACCGATCTGGCCGCCCCGGTCGCCGACGGGGTGATCGGCTGGGACCAGGTCACGAGCCTTGGCGATATCGTTGCCGGCAACGTTCCCGGCCGCGACACGGATCAGGATATAACCCTGTTCAAGTCGCTCGGCGTGGCGCTCGAAGATGTCGCTTTGGCCGCGCGCGCTTATGAAAAGGCGCTTGCCGCCGGGGTTGGGCAGAAGTTGCCGGACCTTGCCGGCTGACGGAGGGAGACCGTGCCGAGACTTCCCTTTATCGAGCCGATCGACGAGCCGGAAGAACTGCGCCCGGTGTTCGACCAGTTGCGCCAGACGCGCGGCCGGGTGCCCGGCATGTACCGGCTGCTGGCGCACCAGCCGGCGATCCTCGCCGCCCACCGGGCCTATTTCAACGCGGCGCTCGATACCGGGCTGCTGCCGCGCGGCTTGAAGGAAATGATCGCCTACAGTGTCGCGCGGGCGCGGAACTCGGCCTATTCCACCGCCTCGCACCGGCGTTATGCGCTAAACCATGGGGTGGGCGAGGAACAGATCGGTGCGCTTGACCGCGCCGACCATGCCGCGTTCGACCCCGCCGAGCGCGCCGCGCTGGAATTCGCGAGCCAGATGGTGGACAAGGCGGGCGCCGTATCCGATACCGTGTTCGATGCGTTGAAGACGCATTTTTCCACCGCCGAGATCGTCGAGATTGTGGCGCTGGTCGGCATCATGGAACTCGCCAGCAGCTTTGGCGCGGTATTCGGGCTGGAACCCGATCAGGATAATTCACAGTGAGGATGTAGACGTGACGGATAGCAACGATGTCTTGGCGGAAAAACTCAACACCGCCTGGCGGTTTTTTTACAAGCGTGGGTTCGTTGACGGGTTCGGCCATCTTAGCGCCCGGACCCGCGAGCCCGACAAGGTGATGATCACTCCGCATGAGCTGGGCGAGGACTCCTCGCCCGATGAGTTCGTGATCGTCGATCTCGACGGCAATCAGCATGGTAGCGACGTGAGGCTGCCGGGTGAGCTGCCGATCCATCTGGAGGCCTACAAGGCCCGGCCCGATGTCGGCAGCGTTGCCCATTTCCATTGTCTGAACGCGACCAGCTTCAGCATGTCGGAGCATGAATTGCGCCCGACCTATTTCCTCGCCTCTATCTTTCGCGACGGCATCCCGGTGCATCCGGATTCACGGCTGATCCTGAACCAGGAACGCGGCGAGGCGATGGCGAAGACGTTGGGGTCGCACCGCGCCATGCTGCTGCGCGCGCACGGTATCGTCGTCACCGGCGCCGATGTCGAGGAAATGACCGCCGGCGTGTTCATCATGGAAGACAATGCCAAGCGCACCGCGATCGCGGCTTCCATGGGCAAATTCGAAACGCTCGGCGAAGCGGAAATGGAGGAAATCGAGGACGAGATTTTCAAGACTCGCGGCCCCGTCGGCCGCATCTGGGCGCTGTGCGAAGCGGAAGCGGCGAAGTAATAATAGCGCCGCTGACCCTTGCTCTCCGGTTGAGCGCGCCACCCCATCTCGTCATACGCGGGCTTGACCCGCGCATGACGAGTTTATTTTGGGATGTCGGTGTTCAGGGCGGCGAGAAAAACCCGCCCTCCTAAATCCTACTCGACAGCCAGATGGCCAGGCGTGAGCCGGCCTTGACCGTTTCGGTCAGCAGACCGTGGCCGGGGGCGTCTTGGGCGCCCTCGGCGATGGCGCGGTCGCGATGCTCGATTTCGTCCGAGCGGAATTCCTCGATGCTGGCCCGAAGCTCCGCCTCGTCGTCACCGAGTTTGGCGGCCTGGGCGGCATAATGCTCTTCGATCACCTCTTCCACCGCCTGGGTGCAGGCCATCGCCGCCTTGGGTCCCAGCAGCGCTGTGCCGGCGCCGAGCGCGAAGCCCGCCACATGCCATAGCGGGCTCAACAGGGTCGGGCGCACGTTGCGCTCGGCGATCAGCGTGTCGAACGCTTCCAGGTGGCGGCGTTCCTGCTCCGCCATCTCGCGGATCGGCGCCTCGGCCGCCGTACCGGTCAGCACGGCAAGCTGGCCCTGATAGATGCGCACCGCACCGTATTCGCCGGCTTGATCGACCCGGATCATCCGC
>JAZFSB010000007.1:0-3637 GCA_036445935.1 Alphaproteobacteria bacterium
TTGCTGTCGGCCATTACTCTCACGGAGCGCCCGTGATGCCGCATTTGATCCTGTTCCTGATCTTCTGTCTTCTCGGCGCGGTGGCGAGCTGTGTATTGCTTTAACGTCGCGGCACCGGCCCGATTCCGTGTTAGGCGGAAAGACGT
The DNA here is from genome assembly GCA_036445935.1 of Alphaproteobacteria bacterium. GTDB lineage: Bacteria > Pseudomonadota > Alphaproteobacteria > MPNO01 > UBA2964 > JAZFSB01. Next base: position 147 of record JAZFSB010000007.1, read on the forward strand.
CAGAGTCTTTTTCGGGGTTCTGGTCGCGATGTTGCTGGCTGCGTGCCAAGCCGCGCCACCATCCGTCCCGCGCAACCCCGCGCTGGCGCCGCTGCCCGATTCGTCCGGTCTGACGGTGATGGCGGTCGAGGGGCTGCCGCCGGCGCAGGCGGCGGCGGTGGCGCTGGCCATGGTCGACGCGCTCGGCGTACGCAATATTCCCGCGGCCACCCGGGGCGCCAACCAGAAATCCCGATTCGTCACCGCCACGGCGCGTATCGAGGCAGCGCCCGGCGGCGGCCTGCGGGTGCGTGTCGGCTGGCGGCTGATTGCCCGCGACGGCGCCCGGATCGGGTCGCACCGCGCCGCGATTATTGTGTCGCGGGCGCGCTGGAACCGGCCAGATAAAAAACTCTTCCGGGGTCTCGCCGACGGTGCGGCGCAGCGCTTCGCGGCTCTGATCCAGGCCCCCGATATTGCTGGCGCCCCCACCGCCGCCAAGTCGTCGCGCGCCAAGCTGCATGTCTGGCCGGTCGAGGGTGCGCCGGGTGGCGGCAACGACGTGTTGCGGCGCGAGATGCGCGATGCGCTCCGGCGGCACGGCCATCTGGTGTCGGATCTTGCCGATCCGGACACGCTGGTGATTTCCGGCTGGGTCGATCTTGGGGCTGTGCAATCGGGCCACCGCGCATTGACGGTGAGCTGGGCGGTGCTCGACTGGCGCGGCCGTGAACTTGGCACGCTGGCGCAAAGCAAGAAGGTGCCCGCTGGCGATATCCTGACTGGCTGGCCCCGTTTCGCCGCCCTGATCGCCGAGGCGGCGGCTGGCGGGGTGGATGAGCTGTTACGAAAATCGCGTGCCCGGCCGGGACCAAACACACCTGTGGCGTTTACAGCCGAGGGGGGCGCTGGTAAAGTCCGCCCGCCTCATCACAATCGCCCGGCGCCATCGCAATGATCCCACGGCCAAGGGAAACACCAGCATGAAAATTGTTGCCGGCAACAGCAATCGGCCGCTGGCCGAAGCGATCGCCGCCTATCTCAACATGTCACTCTGTGAAGCCAGCGTGCGGCGCTTTTCGGACATGGAATGTTTCGTCGAAATCGAGGAAAATGTGCGCGGCGAGGATACCTTCGTCATTCAGTCGACCTCGTACCCGGCGAATGACAATCTGATGGAACTGCTGGTTTGCATCGATGCGCTGAAGCGGGGTTCCGCGCGGCGCATCACCGCGGTCATTCCTTATTTCGGCTATGCAAGGCAGGACCGCAAATCCGGACCCCGGACCCCGATCTCGGCCAAGCTGGTGGCCAATCTGATCACCAAGGCTGGCGCCGACCGGGTGCTGACGCTGGATTTGCATGCCGGGCAGATTCAGGGCTTTTTCGACATTCCGGTGGATAATCTGTTCGCCGCGCCGGTGTTCCTGCGGGATATCCGCAACACTTCCGACGTCAGCAACCTGATCATGGTTTCCCCCGATGTCGGCGGCGTGGTGCGCGCCCGCGCGGTGGCCAAGCGGCTCGAATGCGACCTGGCGATTATCGACAAGAGGCGCGAGCAGGCCGGCGTGTCCGAGGTGATGCATATTATTGGCGACGTAGCCGGGCGCGACTGCATTGTGGTTGATGACATCGTCGATTCGGCGGGCACGCTGTGCAACGCGGCCGTGGCGCTGATGGATGGGGGCGCCAAGAGCGTTTCGGCCTATATCAGCCACGGCGTGCTATCGGGTGGGGCTGTGTCGCGGGTCGCCTCTTCGCCGATCAAGTCCCTGGTGATTACCGACAGTATCCTGGGGACCGAGGCGGTGCGTGTGTCGCATAATGTGCGCCAGCTCACCATCGCGCCGTTGATCGGCGAAGCGATGGAGCGGATCAGCGAGGAGCGCTCGGTATCCAGTTTGTTTGACTATTCCGCCGCATAAGCCTAAAACCCATCGCCCGTCGCCCAGGCGACGGCGCAACATCGGCGGCACCCCTGGAGGTCGCCTGAAACCTTACCGCCCATAGGCGCGGCTTTAGCCTTAACCGTGGAGACAAGACGATGGCTGATATCATTACCTTATCCGCGGCGACGCGCGAAAAGAGCGGCAAGGGGCCCGCCCGCGCCGCGCGCCGCGATGGCCGGGTTCCGGCTGTGATTTATGGAAATCAGGAAGAGCCCCTGATGATCACCATTTCCCAACGCGAACTGGAGCAGCGTTTGGCTTTGCCCGGGTTCCTGATCCGCCTGCTCGATATTCAGGTCGATGGCACGGCGCATCGGGTGCTGCCGCGCGAAACGCAGCTTCATCCGGTCTCCGACGTGCCGCTGCATGTCGATTTCCTGCGCTATTCGGCCGACCGCAAGGTTACCGTCCAGGTGCCGGTGACATTCGCGAATGAAGAGGACTCGCCCGGCCTCAAGGCTGGCGGGGTGATCAACATCGTGCGCCATGAGATCGAGGTGCTGTGCACCGCCGATCGCATTCCCGATGGTTTCACCCTGGATCTGACCGGGCTTGAGATTGGCGATTCGATTCACGCCAGCGCGCTTACCCTGCCCGACGGCGTTGAATACACAATCACCGACCGCGACTTCACCATCGCGACCATCGCGGCGCCCAGCGTCATGCCGGTCGAAGAAGAGGAAGTGGCCGAGGGCGAAGAGGGCGAAGAAGGCGTCGAGGGCGAAGAAGGCGCCGAGGGCGAAGAGGGTGCCGAAGGTGCAGAGGGCGCCGAGGGCGGGAAAAAGGACGAGTCCGGCGACTGATCAGCCGGGCTCTCCGTTTCGCGGAGTGCCGCCATGTTGCTACTGGTCGGACTCGGCAATCCGGGCGCGAAATACGCGGCCAATCGGCACAATGTCGGCTACATGGCGGTGGACGAGATCGTCCGCCGCCACAATTTCCCCAATTTCCGCGATCGCGCGCGGCCGCATGGCGCGTTCAGCGAAGGTGTTATCGGCGGCGAGAAGGTGGTCATCCTCAAGCCGCTGACCTTTATGAACGATTCCGGCAACGCGGTGGGGGCGGCAATGCGCTGGTTCAAGCTGGCGCCCGAAGACATCATCGTGATCCATGACGAGCTCGACCTTGCCCCCGGTAAAATTCGGGTCAAGCGGGGCGGCGGCGCGGGCGGCCATAACGGGCTGCGCAGTATCGACCAGCATGTCGGGCGTGACTATCGGCGGGTTCGCATCGGGGTTGGCCATCCCGGCGATCGCGACCGGGTAACGGGCTACGTGCTGCGCGACTTCGCCAAGGCCGACGGCGACTGGCTGAACAAGGCGCTTGATGCGGTGGCCGACGCCTTTCCGCGGCTGGTCGACGGCGCCGACGCGGATTTCATGACCAGGGTCGCCCTGGTCACCAACCCGCCCCGCAATAAGGGGCCCAAGGACGCCAAGACGGGCGGCGAAAGCGAAACGGACAAGAACTGATGGGTTTCACCTGTGGCATCGTGGGGCTGCCGAATGTCGGCAAGTCGACGCTTTTCAACGCGCTGACCGCGACCATCGCGGCCCAGGC
>JAZFSB010000008.1:0-3021 GCA_036445935.1 Alphaproteobacteria bacterium
CGAACAGATCGGCGGCGGCTTCCTGAATGACCTCCGGCTTGTGGCGGAAATGGAGATCGAGGGCGAGGCCGGCCAGCGTCAGGTTCTTGACGTTGAAATAATTCGCCCGCGTGCTCGGGATGCCGGCGACGAAACCAACCGCCACGATGCGCCCATCAAAGGCAAGCGCGCGCAGCGCGGACTCGAAAACCACACCGCCCACCGGGTCGATCACCACATCCACGCCATAGCCGTCGGTCACGGCGAAGACCTGGGCACGCAGGGTTTCTTTTAGATCGTCTCCCGACAGATCGATCACCGCGTCGGCGCCGGCGGCGCTTACCACGGCGCGTTTTTCTTCCGTGATATCGCCGCCAATCACAAAGGCGCCCTTGGCCTTGGCGATCTGCACGGCGGACAGACCCACACCGCCGCTGGCGCCCAGCACCAGCACCTTATCGCCGGGCTGGTAGCGGCCGCGCGCCATCAGGGCGACCCAGGCGGTGAGATAGACCGTGGTCATGCCGGCCGCGGTGACGAAATCGACCTCGTCCGGAAGACTGAAGCAGCGCGATTCAGGCGCGATGCATTGTTCGGCATAGGCCCCGATGGTCACCAACGCGGACACCCGGTCGCCCGGCTTGACCTGGCTGACACCTTCGCCGATCGCGGCGACAAAACCGGCCACATCGCGGCCCGGCGTGAACGGGCGTTCCGGCTTGGTCTGATACATGCCCTGAACCATCAGCGTATCGGGGAAATTGACCCCGATGGCATGCACGTCGATCAGCACCTCGCCGGGTCCCGGCACGGGTGATGCCAGTTCCTCGAGGCTATGGCTATCGACCGGTCCGAATTCGTTCACGATGACTGCGCGCATCTTCTTAAATCCTTCATTTTGACGGGCCGTCTTTGCGGTGCGGGGCGGCCGACATGCGGGCGGAAACTAGCACCCCCGCCCGGCGCTTCAAACCCCCTTCGGACGGCGTTCTATCGCCCGAACCGGGATAGGGGTATTGTGCTGCCGATCAGCCGTGAACCAGCCTCAAACCACACCACCTGCCCCGGATACAGTGCCGCTGCGCCATCAATGCGCGGTCTATGGCATCGGTCTGTTCGCCACCTCCATGTATCACATGTCGGTCACCATCGTGCCGCTGTTCGTGCGCGACATGGCGCTGACGCCGCTGATGCTGGGCTTCGTGCTGGGCTGCCGCCCGATCCTGCCGCTGTTCCTGTCGATTCATGCGGGATCCCTGATGGACCGCATCGGCGGCCGCCGAGTGATGGTCTTTTTCGCCTTGATCGGGCTGATCACGCCGATCCTTTACCCGGTCATGCCGTTCGTGTGGGCGGTGATCGTCCTGCAACTCCTGTCGGGGCTGGCGGATTCAATGGGCTGGCTCGGCGCCCAGACGCTGGTCGGCCAGCTCATGAAGGGGCGCACGCGCTATGCCGGCCGGCTGTCCTTCATCATCCGGATCGGCCATCTGGTGGGCCCGCCAATGGTCGGCGCGACCTGGGACCTGGTCGGCCCGTGGGGCGCATTCTCGCTGATCAGCCTGTGGGGTTTCGGGGTGCTGGCCTCGGCCCTGATGATCCCCGCCCTGCCCGCCAACTCGCCCGAAAGCCCGACGCCGCCGCGCGAACGGCTGGGATTGCGCGACCTGCTGCCCAACCCGGCCGATTACGTCAGCGCCTTCCGCCTGCTGGCGATCCCGGCGGTGGCGATTACCGTGCTGATCGGCATGATGACCCATGTCGGCAACAACATTCAGTCCACCTTCTATGTCGTCTGGCTGGACCAAATCGGCATCTCGGGCACGCTGATCGGCGTGCTGGTGTCGATTTCGGCTGTCGGCGCGGCGCTGGGCTCGCTGGTGGCCGCCAAATTAGCGCGCTACATCCGCCCCTACTGGCTGCTCTGGTCGACGGTGTTCATCGCCCTGATGTTGATCGCCATCACGCCGCTGCTCGGCACCTACGTCCTGCTGGCCATCGTGCTGTCGCTGCGCAGCACGGCGACCGGCATCCATCAACCGGTGGTCATTTCACTGATGCTGCGCACGGCGGGCTCGGTGTCACATGGCAAGGCAATCGGGCTGCGTGGCACCATGAACCGTATCACCTCGATCTGCGCACCCATGCTGATGGGCGCCATCGCCGAGGTGGTAGGGCTGGAGATCGCCTTCTACATGATCGGGGGAATATCGGCGTTCTTCATGCTGTGGCTGGGATGGCGCATGAAGCAGCTCCCCGAAATACACGAACGCGGCCACGATTCCGCATGAGCTGAAAACGCTCTACACTACCCCCATGAACACGACGTTGCAGAACGGTGAGTTGGGGCCATGGAACCCGGGAATCCGGTCCCAGTTGCCGCGTGAATTGTGGCCGCTTTCGACCATCTTCCGGCCCGAATGCGCGTTCAACAGCGCGGACGCGGCCCGCGAACTGTCGGGCTTTACCGGCTTGCCGATAGAGCTGCACGCCGCCTTCCGGCCGGAACGGCTCGCCGTGCATGAGCTCCTGCTGCGCATCACCGCCAACCTGTCGGTGCCGGACGGCGACTCCTATGGCGAGCTCGGCATCAATTTCCGCGCCATCACCGCCGCCATCCTGCGCCGCTTCATCACGCCGCGCATGGCGGCCATTAATCACGCCCATGATCGATGTCGGACCTGTTCCACGAGGCGGTACCCGACGAGTTCATAGACGCTGTGTATGGGCACATGGCACTTCGCCCGCATCTGACGTTCCAGGTGCTGACCAAGCGGCCTGACAGAATGGCTGCCTGGTACACCGGCAGCCACAGGCTCTTGGAAACAACCGAGCAGGCCGTGAACGGCGCGGCCGCACATATCGGTCGGTCGGTCGTCGGACCCCACTTCGTCTGGGACGGACGAGGCAGCGACCCGTGGCGGTATCCTGGCTCATCCGATCCGGAGGGCCGAGCCGAGCGCATTCGCCAGCGTCGCACCTGGCCCGGCTGGCCGCTACCGAACGTCTGGGCCGGCTGCACGGTCGAGGACCAGCAGCGAG
>JAZFSB010000009.1:0-6135 GCA_036445935.1 Alphaproteobacteria bacterium
TGATCCCCCACGTTTGTTTACCTGTCGCGGCAGCTAGTGGTCTAATTCAGACCACTAGACCTCAAAATATCAGGGAGAGACAAGTTGGAAGAAGACAAGATCGACCCACAAATTTACGATCTCTATGACGAATATTGCCACGGCCAGATGGAGCGCCGCGATTTTCTCAAACGCGCCGCCGCGCTGACCGTAATCGGCGGCGGATCGGCGCTGGCGATGGCCGAGGCACTGCTGCCGCGTTATGCCAGGGCGCAGACGATTGCCTTCAACGACAAGCGGATCAAGGCGCGCTATGTGTCCTATGATTCTCCCGGCGGCAATTCCGGCAAGATGGGCGGATATCTGGTGCAGCCGGCCGGGCCGGGCCCGTTTCCGGCCGTTCTGATCATTCACGAAAATCGCGGCCTGAACCCGCATATAGAGGATGTCGCGCGCCGCGCCGCGGTAGAGGGGTTCCTAGCGCTGGCGCCCGACGGGCTGTCGCCGATCGGCGGCTATCCCGGCAATGACGATGACGGCAAGAAAATGCAGCGCAGCCTCGATGGCGGCAAGCTGAGCCTCGATATGCTCAACAGCGCCCGGTATCTGAAGTCGCACGCGCTCTCGAACGGCAAGTTGGGCGCGACCGGTTTTTGCTATGGCGGCGGTATTGTCAATTTCCTGGCCACTGAGATGGGCGCAGACCTGAAGGCCGGCGCGCCGTTCTATGGCCGCGCCCCCAAATCCGTAGATGTCGCAAAAATCCGCGCGGCGCTGCTGATCAATTACGCCGAGAACGACCCCCGTACCAACGGCGGGTGGCCCGGCTATGAAGCCGCCCTGAAAGCGAACAACGCAGCTTTCGAAATGCACATCTACGAAGGAACCCGACACGGTTTCCACAACAACTCGACACCCCGCTACAACGAAGCGGCGGCGAAGCTGGCCTGGAAGCGCACCATCGCGCTGTTCAAGAAACACCTGAGCTGATTTGAACACGGAGAGCTGCGGATGAGCGCTTTCAAAAATGTTTCGATCCTGGCGGCAATGGCCGTGGCCACCGGTCTTTTCGCCTCACCCGCCTTGGCCGATGGGCCGCCGCCGGCCGAGCCGATCATGACGCCGGCAGCGCCGACCGGGGTGCGGGTCGTGCTGCCGTCCGGCAGGGTCGTCATTCTGCCTGTCGAACCTGACATCCCGATGCCCGGCGCCAACCGCGACCAAGTGGTGGGTGAAGAACTCTGTTGAACCCGCGTCAGGGTGCTTTCTTGGGAGACGTATTGGCGGGCCTTGCCAGGCCTTCCCTGTGCTGTCCGGTTTTCTCCGCCTGGCCGGTCCCGCGGATGTTCATTTCGACGGCCTGGGTTTTGTTTTTGCCGTCGACACCGAGCGGCTGATCTCCCTTGACGGTCAGCCGTTCCATTTGCCGCCGGGCGGGCAGGTAATCGCGCGGCGCATAATGCTGGGTCGACCGGTTGTCCCACGTCACGATCATGTTGGGTTCCCAGCGCACGCGAAGCTGATATTCGGGAATATCGGGTAGCTGATACAGCATCGCCAGGATGAAATCGCTTTCGAAGTCACGCACGCCCTTGATGTATTTGGTGGTTTGCGGGCTGACATAGATCACCCTTTTCCGGCTCACCGGATGCACGCGTACAACCGGATGCGTCATGCTGGGGAACAGGTCTTCCATGTCGAGCAAATGCTCGCGGTCCTTACGGGTTTTCGAGTAGAGCTCGCGAAACACCTTGAAATCATTGACGGCTTCAAGGGTCGAATAAAATTCCTGAAGGCTGGGATGCAATCCGTCATAGGAGGCGGTCATGCTGGCGAACAACGTGTCTCCACCGATATCGGGAATGATGTTCGCGCGCAGCACGGTTGCCATGGGCGGCTCTTCACGGAACATCTCGTCGCTATGCCATTGGTCGGTCGACAAAGGCGGCCTGTCGCCATCGTTGTCGAGGACAATGAGTTCGGGAAGGTCGGGCAAGCTTGTCGCGAAGGGGTGAATGGTCAGCTCGCCAAACTGCCGGCCCAGGGCGACATACTGTTCGCGCGTGAGCGGCTGATCGCGAAAGACCAGGACCTCATGTTCGACAAATGCCTCTAATATTGCCTGAATTTCCACGTCGGAAAGCGGGGCGGAAAGATCGACCCCGCCAATTTCAGCCCCAAGATGCCGGCCCAGCCGTTCGACTTTTACCGAGCGGTTTGAATTCGCCATTTATAAACCCCTACCCGCCGTCATCCAGCATGGCTTCGTAATCCGCGCCCATCACCTGGCTGACCGGATCGCCAGCGCGGACGGCCTTGGTCATGAGGCGTTCTTTCTCCGTGATGCGCTCGGCGGTGGCGAGCACGTCGTCGGCGCGGTCGGCGGGGATGATGGTGATGCCGCTGGCATCGGCCAGCACCAGATCACCGGGATGGACGGTGACATCGCCGAGGGCAACCGGCACCCCGTCGCCGAGCTCAAAGATGCGCCCGCGCGCGGTACGCGCCGTGGCGCCGCGCGCATAGACCGGAAAGTCGAGCGCGATGGCCTCTTCCACATCGCGTGCCGGCCCATCGACGATGACGCCTTCGATGGCGCGCGTCTGGGCCGCGTTCGACAACACCCCGCCCCAGCCCGCGGCATCAATTCCGGTGCGCTGCTCTATCACCAGCACATCGCCTGGCCCGGCGGCCTCGACCGCCGTGGTGCAAAGATGACGCGGCGGTCCATCAACGCCGCGCTCGGTGCCGAGCTTGACGGTGACGGCGCGGCCGGCGATCGGGCGCGCCGTGGCAAGCCGGACGATCCCGGTGACCGCCGACGGCAGGCCGAGACTGTCAAGCGCATCGGAGACCGCGCAGGAATCCAGCGCCGCCAGCCGGCGGACCGGCGCGTCGGTGTTGTCGCCCACGAGCGGTTCAGCCGACCTTGGCGGGCTTTTTGGCGGCCTCTTCCGCCGGAACCACATCCTTGACCGCCCCGCGCCAGCCGTTCGCCGTGATGTCGAAAAGCTGGCCCTGCGGGTCGCGGTACTTGACCTCGTAGAAGCTGTTGGGATCGCCACTTTTGTTGCCCAGCACATGGGTGGCGCCGGCGGCTTCCAGCTTTTCGCAGGCTTCTTCCACGTCATCGACCCAGATACCGAAATGGTCGATGCCATAGAACGGCTCCTCGCCTTCATAGCCGAGCGGCCGACCCTCGCGACCCAAAAGCGCGATGTTTATCGTGCCGTCGCTCAGGTAGGCGGTGCCGGTCTTGGATTCACCGACCGTTTCCATGTCGAAAGCCTGTTCGAAGAATTTTTTTGCCGCCGGCACGTCCTTGACCGACAGCGCGATGTGACGCAGCTTGCCCATAATTTTCTCCCTTGGTCTGACTGCTGCAATCTTGATGGGGTTTGGCTTTGTTGGTCAAGGACCGAAACCGAAAGGAACCGCTGGTGAAACTCGCTCTGCCCGACCTGGTGTCGAATTCCTATTTCCCGGCGATTGCCGCCATCGAGTTGGGATTCTTTCGCGACGAAGGGCTCACTGTCAGCCATGAGCTGATCTTTCCGGTGCCCGAAACCTATGCCGCGCTCCGGGACGGGCGCACCGATTTCGTCGCCGGTTCCGCCCATGCGGCGCTGGCCGCCTTTCCCCGCTTCGAAGGCGCGCGGCTTTTATGTTCGCTGTCGCAGGGCATGTACTGGTTCCTGGTGGTGCGCGCCGACCTGGCCGTCGAGAAGGGCGACATGGCCGGCCTCAAGGGCTTGCGCATCGGCGCCGCGCCCGGCGTCGATATCGGGCTGAGGCGCCTGTTCGCGGCGGCAAATATCGATACCGACGCGGACGGCATTACCATTGGCGTGCTGCCGGGCGGCGTGCCCGAGGGCGCATCGTTCGGGGTCGCCGCCGCCGCCGCCCTGGCGGCGGGTGAAATCGACGCCTTCTGGGCCAACGGCATGGGCGCCGAGGTCGCGGTCGAAAGCGGCATCGCCAAAATTGTGATCGACGTGCGCCGGGGCGATGGGCCGGAAGCCGGCTTCGGCTTCACACAGCCGACGCTGCAGACAACGGAAAAGCTCTATCGCGAACAGCCTGACGCGGCGGCGGCGGCGGTGCGCGCCATCGTCAAGACGCTGGCCGCGATGCGCGACGATCCCGGTCTTGCCACCAAGGTCGGCGAAAAGCTGTTTCCGGAAAAAGAGGCCGCGCTGATCCGCCGGCTGATCGAACGCGACCTGCCTTATTACGACGCCACGATCAGCGAGGATTTCTTTGCCAGCATGACCGAATTTTCCATTGGCGCCGGCCTGCTCGACGCACCGGTGCCCTATGACCAGGTTGTGGCAACCGATCTCGCCCCCTTGTGGCGCGGTTGAACATGGCGGCCTCCGACAAGCCGGCGATCGATCTCAAGGATCGCGGCGTCTACGCATCCTGGACGCGGATTACCCTCCGCTTCAGCGATCTCGATCCCAACGGCCATGCCAATAACGGCGCCATCAACGCCTATTTCGAGGATGGGCGCGTCGGCTTCCGGTACGAATTTATGGGCGATTCGGGCATCGACCTGATCCAGGGCTACGCCGTGGTGGGTTTCAACGCGGCCTATCTCGACCATGTGCGCTATCCCGGCGAGGTCGAGGTCGGCACCGTGGTGACACGGATCGGCAATGCGTCGTTCGGTCTGGGGCAGGGGGTGTTTCAGGGCGATCTCTGCGCCGCCACGGCCGAGGTGGCGCAGGTTTATTTCGATCCCTCTACCGGCCGCTCGCGCCCGCTGCCCGATCCCCTGCGGGCCGCGCTCACCGCCGGCATGAAGGCGGGGTAAGGGACACTGTCCCCATCTCGTCATACGCGTGCTCGACACGCGTATCTTGTAAACCAGCGAAACGCCGGAAGACGCCACACGGCGGGAGATGCGCGGATCAAGTCCGCGCATGACGAATTTTAATTTCAATCCAGCCGGTTGATGCCGTCGAAGGCGGCGGTCTTGTAGCACTCCGCCAGGGTCGGGTAGTTGAACACGGTATCGACGAAATAATCGACTGTACCCTGATGGGCGAGCACCGCCTGGCCGATATGGATCAGGTCGGACGCGCCCTCGCCGAAGATGCTGACGCCGAGAAGCTGGCGGGTTTCCATGTGGAACAGCAGCTTCAGCATGCCGGTCGAATCGCCGATGATCTGGCCGCGTGCGATCTCGCGATAGAACGCCTTGCCGACCTCATAGGGCACGCCGTCGCGGGTCAGCTCTTCCTCGTTCTTGCCCACCACCGAAATCTCCGGGATGGTGTAGATGCCATAGGGGAACAGTTCGGCGACGCTGTGCGCCGGAACGTCGAAGGCGTGACAGGCGGCTAGCCGGCCCTGCTCCATCGAGGTCGAGGCGAGGCTGGGAAAGCCGATCACGTCGCCGACCGCGTAGATGTGCGGCACCTCGGTCTGGAAATGCTCGTTGACGGTAAGCCGGCCGCGTTCGTCGCATTTGATGCCGGCGGAGGCAAGGTTGAGATCACCCGTCGCCCCGGTCCGCCCGACGCTGTAAAGCGCCTTGCTGGCGACAACATGCTTGCCGCTGGCCAGCTTGATGTGGACCCGTTCGCCGGTCGGTCCCTGGTCCAGCTCTAGCCCGGCGACCTCTTCGCCCAGGCGCAGCATGACCCGGTTCTGACGCATCTGGTAGACCAGCGCGTCAGTGATTTCGGCATCGACGAAGTCGAGCAGGCGCGGGCGCTTGTCGATCAACGTCACGCGTACGCCGAGGGTGGAGAAAATCGTCGCGTATTCCAGACCGATGACCCCGGCGCCGACCACCGCCAGCGTGCGCGGCAGGGCTTTCAGATGGAGAATGTCATCGCTGGTGAAAATTCGTTCGCCGTCGAACGGCACATGCTCGTCGCGCGTGGTCTCGGTGCCGACCGCGATCACGATCTTCTCGGCCGAAACCTCACGCTGGCCACGCCCGTCGAAAAAGTCGAGCAGCAGCTTGTTGGGGCCGCTGAACGACGCGCGCGCCGGCAGCACTTCGATGCCATTGCGGGAAAGCTGGTGGCTGGTCACGTCGATTTCATTGCGAATCACGTAATCGGCGCGGTACAGCAGGTCCGCCATGGTGATTTTCTTCTTCACCGTGTAGGCCGCGCCGTAGATGTTGCGTTCGCGGTAGCC
>JAZFSB010000010.1:0-4689 GCA_036445935.1 Alphaproteobacteria bacterium
GACGCGCACCTCGGGCGCGCCGAGCTCCAGCCCGGGGCGGGGCCGCACGCGATTGCCGTCGCGCCGCGGCAGCACCTGATTCAGGGTTTGCACCGTTTGACGGGCGATTTCCAGCAAATCCTCGATCTCGGGACCGGTAATATCGAGCGCGATGACCCGCGAGCCGCCGAACCCGCGCCCAAACAAAGAGGTCTGATGGACGAAGCCGAATGTGCCCGGCTCGCCGAAAATCGCCTTTTCCAGAATCGGCTTCAACTCGCGCGCCCGGGTGGGGTCGACCGCGGCCGCGCCGATGAAGTTGCTGGTGGTGCGCGCGACGAACCAGAAGCGTGAAATCTTGGCCGGCTTGTCGGGATCGTCCGCCTCTCCGGGCTTGGCCCACAGATGCCGGGTTGCGTTTTCCACGTCCTCGGCGATCTCGTTCATGGTCGCCAGATTGTAGCCGGGCGGCGGGCTGGTGATGCCGATGACCAGGTTCCGGTTGCCGTCCGGCAGGTAATCCAGCTTGGGCAGGAACAGCCAGGTCGCCAGGCCCGCGACCCCGCAAACCGTGATCACGGTGCCGAACGCCAGGGTGCGCGAGCGCAGCATCATGCTGACATAGCCGGTGACCAGGCTGTAGAATGCGTGCGCGAACTGGTCGATGCCCGGGATATTGCGGTCGTGGCTGGCGCTGATGGATTTTTCGTTGAGCAGCCGGTTGGCGAGCGCCGGGACCACGGTGATCGACACGATCAGCGACAGGAACACCGCTACCGACAGCGCCACCGCGATGTCGCGGAAAAGCTGCCCGACCACCAGGTTCATGACCAGGATCGGCGCGAACACCACGATCGTGGTCATCGCCGAAACCATGATCGCGCCCCATACCTCGCTGGCGCCCCGAAGCGCCGCCTCGGCGCGCGATCGTCCCATTTCGCGGTGCCGATAGATATTTTCCAGCACCACGATGGCGGCGTCGACCACCATGCCGATAGCGAAGGCGATGCCGGCCAGCGAGATCACGTTGATCGAACGGCCCAGTGCCGCCATGGCGACGAACGAGCCGACGACCGATACCGGGATGGCCAGCGACACCACCAGCGTTGCGCCGAAGGAGCGCAGGAAGAGGAACAGGATCAGGGCGGCCATCGAGCCGCCGACCCAGATGTTCTGGACCACCAGGCTGATGGCGGATTCGACGTAAAGCGTGGCGTCATAGACCTTTTCGAGTTTCACGCCGGCCTGCGGCAGAAGCTCGCCGTTGAGGTCCTCGATGACCTTGTTTATGCCCTCCATCACCTCGATCATGTTGGCGCCAGTATCGAGCACGGCGTTCATCACGATCGCGTTCTTCCCCAGGTTGCGGATACGGGACCGGGCCCGCTTGAAGCCGAACTCGATCTGGGCGATGTCGCCCACAGTGACGCGCGACAGCCGGCCGGTATCGGCGTCCTGGCGCGCGCGCAGCACGACCTCCTTGACGCGGTCGATAGTGGTCAGCTCGCTTTCCGTGCGCACCGTATAGCGGCGCTTGCCTTCATCCACCTCGCCGGCGGCGATGTTGACATTGGTGCCGCGCAGGGCGCTCGACAGGTCTGCGATGGTGAGCTTGTAAAGCGCGAGCTTGCGTGGATCGACAATGATACGCAATTCGCGCTCGTCACCGCCGAACGCGTTGACCAGGGCCACACCCTCGACCCGTTCCATCCGGTCGACGATCACGTCGTCGACGAAATCGCCGTATTTGTATATCGGGCGCGAATTGCTGGGCAGGGCCTGGACCGTGAACCAGGCGAACGGGTTGTCATCCGTGTCGCGGGTGCGGATGCGGGGTTCGTCGGCTTCATCGGGCAGGCCGGTAATTTGCGATAGCCGGTTGTTGATCAGCAGGATGGCGCTGTCACGGTTGGTGTTGACGTTGAATTCCATGGAAATCACGGCCCGCCCGCGCGAGGCGCGAGCCGTCATCTTCTCGAGGCCCTCAATGCCCTTGAGCGCCTCTTCCTGGCGGATGACGATCTCTCGTTCGACCTCGACCGGTGGCGCACCGCGCCAAGTGGTCCGCACCTGGACCAGCGGCTTGCGGACATCGGGCGTAAGCTGAATGGGGATGGTGATCAGGGCGACCCATCCCATCAGCACGATCATCAGCACGATCGACAGGACCGCGACGGGCCGTTGTATGGCAAGCTGGATAAATTTCATGACCGGCTCCTTCTCAGAAACGGCGCGTCAGCCGCCGCTTCTTTCGCCGCCGCGTCGCGCCGCGTCGCCGCCTCTCCGGCGGCCGCCGCGTTCACCCTTTCCTCGGCCCGAGCCGCCCCGGCCCGCCGCGTCACCGCCGCGCCCGCCCCGGCGCCGTACCTCGCCGCCGGGGCGGGCGCGTTTGCCGGGGGCGCGGATGCACACCTTCTGCCCGCCGCGCAGCCGCTCGTTGCCGCGCACCACGACCTGGTCGCCGGGCTTGAGGCCGGTCAACACCTCGAAGCGCGCCCCGAATGCCTGGCCCAGCGTAATCGGCTGCATGCGCGCCTTGCCGTCTTCCACGACAAATACCACGGTATCGCCGCGGCGCTGCATCACACCGTCTTTCGAAACCGTGACCACCAGCCTGGGCGCGCTGGCCGGGATTTCCAGTCGTACGCTTTCATTGGCCGCGACCTTTACCTCGCCCGGCGGAAACTGGGGGACAAAACGCACGGTGCGGGTGCGCGCCAGTGGATTTTCCTCGGGCACGATGGCGCGCACCGTGGCCGTGAAAGGGCTGCGGGTTTCGGGTTTGACCGTGACCGCCGCCCCGATCGCCAGCCCGCCAAGCCGGGTCGAGGGGATTTCCGCCTCGACCTCAAGCGCGCTGTCATTGACCATGTTGACGACGCGGGCGCCGACATTGAGATAATTGCCGACTTCCGCATGACGCCGGGTGACCACGCCGTCGAAGGGCGCGCGGATCTTGGTGTATTTCATATTGATGTCGGCCATGCGCAGTTCGGCGCGCGCCTGTTCGGCCTTGGCGCGTGTTTCGGCCAACGCGCTGCGGGATCGCTCGACATCACGCAACTTGTCCTGGTAGCGCGCAACCGAGAACGCCGCCGAGCGGCGCAGCCGTTCCAGCCGTTCGAGCTCTTGCGCGGCGAGGGCGAACTGCGCGCCCGCCCGTCTGATGCCGGCTTCGATTTCCTTGACCTCGGCCGCCTTGAGCGCGCGCTCGGCCGACATCATGTCCGCCACCAGCGTGACCAGCACATCGCCTTTATTGACGCGGTCGCCGATTTCCACGCGCACGGTTTCGACCGCGCCCCGAATGCGCGACGCTACGACCCCGGTCTGGCGCGCGACCAGCCTGCCATAGACGGAAATCGTCTCGACCGCTTCGCCGCGGGTCACCGGATTGACCAGGACGGTGGTGGGACCGCCGCGCCGGCCACGGCGCCCCCTGCCGCCACCGCGGCCCCGGCGGGCTTTGCCGGATTTCGCCTTATCGCCGCCTTTGCCGTCGCTGGCGGCCTTGTCGCCGGCCGATTGCGGTTTCTGGGCCGCAGCTGGCGTAGCCATTCCGCTGGCCAGCATTGCCGACAGTCCAGCCACGGCAAGCAGGCCGCCAATCCAAGCAAATCCCATGCGCCGCCCACCCGGCGACGCTCTATCGTCGACGTCTAATTTCATGAGTATTGGGCCAGTCAAAAAGCCAATTGTCAGCATGGACTATACATAAATCGCGGTTTCCGGCAATCAATCAAACATGCCATCGCTTACACGGACCGGCGGCTCTGTTTCCTTCGCCGGGTGGATATTATTTATTTTGCCGTCATTGGCGCGTGCCGGTGTGACGGGGGACGTGGCGGCGATAATGAATGGAGGATAGAGTGCCCGAATGAGCACCTTGCTTTACACGCATCAGAGTTCAGAGGCGCATGATCCGGGTCAGGGCCATCCGGAGCGTCCCGATCGTATCCGGGCGGTTTGGTCGGCGCTGGCCGAGCCGGCCTTCGAGAATCTCGACCGGCGCGAGGCGCCACCCGCCGGCGTAGACGAGATCGCGCGGGTTCACCGGCGCGATTATGTCACCGCCCTGCTTGAGGCGGTGCCCGATGAGGGCTATGCGCGGATTGATGGCGATACCGTGATGTCGCCCGATTCCGGTGAGGCGGCCCTGCGCGCCACCGGCGCGATGATTGCGGCCATCGATGCCGTGATGGCGGGCGAGGCGCGCAACGCGTTTTGCGCCATCCGGCCACCCGGCCATCACGCCGAGCCGGCGCGCGGCATGGGGTTTTGCCTGTTCAACAACGTTGCTATCGGCGCCGCCCACGCCCGCGCCGCGCACCAGGTGGAGCGCGTGGCGGTGGTCGATTTCGACGTCCATCATGGTAACGGCACCCAGGCTGCCTTCTGGGACGATCCCTCGGTGCTGTTTGCGTCCAGCCACCAGTTTCCGCTCTATCCGGGCAGTGGCGCCGAGGATGAACGAGGAGCGGGCAATATTTTTAACTTGCCGCTAGCGCCCTCGTCCGGGTCGGTCGAGTTTCGCCGCGGCATGGAGCGGGTTGTCCTGCCGGCCCTGGAGGATTTTGCGCCCGACTTGATCCTGGTGTCGGCCGGTTTCGACGCTCATGCCCGCGATCCGCTGGCCAATTTGCGGCTCGAAGCGGAAGATTTTGGCTGGATTACTGGCAAACTGGTCGATCTGGCCGGGGAATATTGCGA
>JAZFSB010000011.1:0-25051 GCA_036445935.1 Alphaproteobacteria bacterium
CCGATCACGCCGACGGCGGCAAGGCCCGCGCCGATCAGTTTCGCAGCAGCAACTTCCATGGTTCTAATCCTTTCTTGTCCGCAATTTAGCGTTGGGACGTTGTGGAGCGCCCTTAATGCAGCTTGAGCGCGTCGTTGATGTAAAAGCAGGTCAGAATTGTGAACACGTAGGCCTGCAGGAAGGCGATCAGCAGTTCGAGCCCGGTCAGCGCCACCACGAAGGCAAGCGGCAGCACGCCGCCGACGACGCCGAGACTGATGATGAAACCCGCGAACACCTTCAGCATGGTGTGGCCGGCGGTCAGGTTGGCGAACAGCCGCACCGCCAGGCTGATCGGCCGCGACAGGTACGAGATAATTTCAATCGGGATCATCAGCGGCCACAGCACCACGGAGACGCCGGGCGGCACGAAGAATGAGAAAAAGTGCATCCCGTGCTTGACGAACCCCAGGACGGTCACGCCGACGAAAACCACCAACGCCATGGCGAAGGTGACGATGATGTGGCTGGTATAGGTGAAGCCGTAGGGCAGCATGCCCAGGAAGTTGCCGAACAGGATGAACATGAACAGGGTAAACACCACGGGGAAAAACTTGCGTCCCTCGTTGCCTACGGTGTCGCGCAGCAGATTGGCCACGAATTCGTAGGTGATCTCGGCCATGCCCTGCCAGCGCCCGGGCACCAGCGCGCGGCCGCGCGTGCCCAGCATCAGGAACGCGATCGCCAGCACGACGGCGATGACCATGAACAACGCCGAATTCGTGAAGGATATATCGGTGCCGCCTATTTCAAGCGGAATCAACGTCTTGATCTCGAACTGTGCGAGTGGGCTGTGACCGTCGGCCGCCACTGGACCCCCTTTGCCCGGCTATCCAGCCGGATCTGATTTGTCATCATCTGCCGTATCGCGCGTATAACCGACCGTCTGGCCGAGGCCGGTCATCACACGATAGACGTTCAAAAATCCCGCCGCGGAACCGAGCAGGAAAAACACCAGCATCAGCCACGGCTTCGTGTCGAGCCAGCGGTCGAGAAAATATCCGATCGCCACCCCGATTATCAACGCCGCGACCAACTCGACGCCGAGCCGCATCGCGAAACCAATCCCGCTGCGGCTCGCCTTAAGGCCCGGTTTGCGCCCCGCTGATTTGTCCGCGGTCTCGCGCGCTCGGCGTAGCCGGTCGTCGAGATCCTTGAACGGTGCGGGATGGTCGCGCTCAGTCATGGCAAGATGCGCAGCAACGCCCCTTCGCAGTACGGGCACCGCGCCGAAAGGCGGGCGCACCATAGGGGTTGACCCTTACCCTGTCAAGGCTCAAAGCCTAGGGTCTAACCCATTGAACTAAATGAATAAAAGACAAAAACATCGAGTCGTATTCAAGCCTCTTCGCGGAGCACTTCGGCGCGTTGCAGATCGACCGATACAAGCTGCGAAACACCGCGCTCGGTCATCGTGACGCCGAACAGCCGGTCCATCCGGGCCATGGTCAGGCGATGATGGGTCACGATCAGGAAGCGGGTGCCGGTTTTCTCCGCGATATCGTTGAGAAGCTGACAGAAACGTTCGACATTGGCGTCGTCGAGCGGCGCATCGACCTCGTCCAGCACGCAGATCGGCGCTGGATTGGTCAGGAACACGCCGAACAGCAGCGATAGCGCCGTCAGCGCCTGTTCGCCCCCCGAAAGCAACGACATCGATTGCAGTTTTTTGCCTGGCGGGCTCGCCATGATCTCAAGCCCGGCCTCAAGTGGGTCATCAGCCTCGGTCAGCGCCAAATGGGCGCGGCCACCGCCGAACAGCCTGGTGAACAGCTCGCGGAAATGGGTATCGACCTTCTCGAAGGCGGCCAACAGGCGGGTCCGGCCCTCGCGGTTGAGATTGGCGATTCCCTGGCGCAACCGGGCGATTGCCGATGTCAGATCCTCGCGCTCGGACAGCATGGTGGTGATGCGTTCGTCGAGCTCCTGCGCTTCCGCCTCGGCGCGCAAATTGACCGCACCCATGTTTTCACGCTCGCGGCGCAGCCGTTCCAGGCGGATTTCGATAGCTTCGCGGGTCGGTAGCTTGTCGTCGTCGGCCACATTGACCGCTTCCAGCGCGGCTGCCGGGGCGCAGTTGATACGTTCATCCGCGCGTTCGCGGATGGTTTCGCGTGCCTGGTCGATCTGTTCGACCATAGACTGGCAGCGCACGCGTTCCTCGCGGGCCTCGGCCAGGGCGGCTTCGCGTTCCTTGCGCTGACTGGCGATCCTGGCCAGGGCGCTTTCCGCTTCGGCTAGCGCGTCCGCCGCGTCGTTGCGCGATTTCTCCGCAATCGCGATCTGGTCGAAAAGTGCCGCGCGCTGGGCCTCGATTTCGGCCGGACGCGCATCGAGCCGGCCCAGTGACTGTTCAGCGGCCGCGCGCCGGTCGGCGAGTGCCTCCATCTGCCGGTCGGCGGTGTCAATCCTGCGGCGCCATGATTCCAGCTCGCCACCGATATCGTCCAGCCTTTGGCGGCGCGAGCCGGCTTCGCGGACCAGCCGGTCGTGCGCGCTGCGCCGATCGGCGGCAAGCGTGCGCGTCTCGGACAGTTCCGAGCGCTGACGAGTGGCGGCTTCTCGTTGCTGTTCGATGTCGTCGAGGCCGTCGAGCTCTTCCCGCGCGGCGCGCAGTTGAACCTCGATTTCCGCCTCGTCCGCGCTTAGTCCTTCGGCGCTGTCGGACAGCGACTGAAGCCGCGAACGCGCTTCTGCCATTTTGCGGTTTGCCGCGGCTTCGGCATCGCGCGCTTCCTGGAAGGCGCTATCGGCGGCGCGGGTTGCCTCGCGCGCGGCGCGCTCGTTGGTGGTCGCCTGGTCGAGCGCCGCATGCGCCTGCTCGAACTGGTCACGGATTTCGGCCAGAACGCGTTCCGCGCGGTCGCGCTCCGCGCCCAGGTCCTTTAACCGGTTGCGCTGGGTCAGGCGGTTTGCCGCGCCGCCTTGCGCTCCGCCAGCAGTGGTAAACCCGTCCCAGCGCCACAGCGCGCCATCGCGGCCGATCAGGCGCTGGCCCTGGGCGAGTTCGGCGGCCAGACGGTTGCCGGTGGCGTCATCATCGACGATGCCGATCTGGGACAGACGGCGGGTGAGCGCGGGCGGCGCGTTGACGACATCGCTCAGCCGACGTGTCCCGGCAGGCAAAGCAGGCGACGACGGGTAGGGGGCAAGCGCCCGCCAATGGCTTGGCGCGGCTTCGTCGGCGGATGCCTGAAGATCTTCGCCAAGCGCCGCGGCCAGCGCCATTTCCCAGCCGGGCTCGACATTGACCGCATCGATCATGGGTGGCCAAAGCTTGGCATCGCCGGTGTTGAGCAGGGCGGTTAGCGCGTCCTCTTCGGCGCGCAGCCGGGTGGTGCGCTGGTCAGCTTCGCGCAGCGCTTCGGCGGCGCTGGTATCGGCCTCGGCGGCGGCGGCGCGGGCGCGTTCACCATCATCGAACGCGGTCCGGGCGGCTTCCAGGGCCGCGCGGGTTCGGGCCAGAACCTCGGTCAGCTCGTTCGAATCACCTTCCGCCGCCAGAACCTGTTCGGCTGCGGCTCGCTCGCGGGTGATTTCCTGCATCCGGCCGATAATCCGCGCGTGTCGCGATTCGCATTCGGCGATCTGGCGCTTCAGTGCTGATTGCCGGGTCTCGTCGGCGGCGATGGTCTGGGTCAGCCGTGTCAGCTCGAGCTCCAGCCGGTTGACCTCTTCGGTGATCGCGGCGAGCCGCTCGTTGGCGGCGGCGATCTCGCCCTGCTCGCTGGCCTGCGCGTTGTGCAGGGTGGCGACCTCGCCATCAAGCCGCGATGCCGCCTCGGCGGCATCGGATTTAAGGACGCGTTCGCGCTCGCTGTCGCCGTCGATCTGGTCGATGCGGTCGCGAATTTCGGCGCGCTCGGCTTGAATGCGCCGCTCTTCCTGGTCGAGTCCGTCGCGGGCGATAAGCAGGCGTTGCAGCGCCGCCGCCTCTCGCGCTTCCGCGTCGCGCAATTCCGGCAGGGCGGAAGACGCCTCGGCTTCGCGCGTCGACAGCCCCGCGGCCTCCTGGGTCAGTTGTGTAACTGTTTCCTGAATGTCGGCCAGCCGGGCGGCGGCGGCCTCACGCGCGGCTTCGGCTTCCTTCCATTGGTGGTGGAAGTTGATCGCCTCGGCGCGGCGAATATGGTCGCTCAGGTTACGGTAGCGGGTGGCTTGGCGCGCCTGGCGCTTGAGTGCCTTGAGCTGTTCGTCGAGCGCGCCGAGCACGTCGTCGAGCCGTTCCATATTGGCCTCGGCCGCGCGCAGCCGCAGCTCCGCCTCGTGGCGTCGGGAATGCAGCCCGGTGATTCCGGCGGCTTCTTCCAAAATGTGGCGCCGGTCGGCCGGCTTGGCGTTGACAATGGCGCCGATGCGCCCCTGGCTGACCAGCGCGGTCGACCGAGCCCCCGATGCCGCGTCGGCGAACAGTGTCTGGACGTCACGTGCCCGCACCTCGCCGCCATTAACGCGATAGGTCGATCCCGCGCTGCGTTCGATGTGGCGCGACACGTCGATCTGGTCGTCGCCATTGAACTGGGAAGGTGCGCTGCGGTCGGCGTTGTCGAGGACAAGCGAAACTTCGGCCATGTTGCGTGCCGGGCGTTGCTCGGTGCCGCCAAAGATGACGTCGTCCATCTCGCCGCCGCGCATCTGCTTGGCCGAGGTTTCGCCCATGACCCAGCGCATCGCCTCGACCAGGTTGGATTTGCCACAGCCGTTCGGGCCGACCACACCGGTAAGACCCGGTTCGATCCACAGCTCGGTAGCGTCGACGAACGACTTGAATCCGCTCAGTCTCAACCTTGTAAACTGCACTGTTTCCGCTCGTCCCTTAGTTCTTGAGCTGTTTGTTGAGTACGGCGCGCATCTGATCGACGGTCAGCCCGCCATCGTATTTTTCACCGCCGATGATGATCGTTGGCGTCGATGTCACATGATAGGTCTTGTCGCCTTCGAGCCGCAGGTTGAGGATCGCGTCGGCGACTTTCTGGTTCTTCATGCAGGCATCGAAATCGGCCTGGCTCATGCCGCCGAGCAGGGCGATGCGCGCCAGCGCCGCGATCGGGTTGGAGTCACGCGCCCACTTGTTCTGGGTGGCGAAGATGGTGCTGACGAAGCCGAAGTAACGGTCTTTCGTGGTACAACGCGCCACCATTGCCGCGCGTAGCGCCAACTGGTCGAGCGGGAAGTCGCGATAGACCAGCCTGACCTTGCCGGTGTCGATGTATTCCTTCTTGATCGTCGGCAGCACGTTGCTGTGGAAGTTGGCGCAGTGCGGGCAGGTTTTCGATGCATATTCCACGATCGTGATCGGGGCGCTCTGTTTGCCAAGGAACAGTTCGCCGCTGCGGATAGGAACCTCGGAGAAGGTCTCGGCCGGTTTGGGCGCGACAATCGATGTTGCCAGCGCGGTCTGTGCCGCCACCGGGGTTTCCTGGCGGACGGGTTGGCTCATGCGGCGTTCTTCGCCGCTGTCAAAGGCGCTGTAGATCGCGATTCCGGCCCCTGCCGATAACACGATACCGACGACCCATGCCCAGATGTTCTGCATCAAAATCTCCTGCCTACCAGATATAGCGTATTTATTCTAAAGCGGTCCAGTCCTATAGGACACCGCGAAAGCCCGCGTCAGCGCGGATTTGCTTTGGAGGATTCCGGGTCGGCGGTCGAATCGACGGCTTCGCCAAGCTTGTTCAGCGCGTCCCGCAGCGCGGTGTCGTCGATGCCCTGCGTTCGCTGTTCGACGGCGGCGCGCCGTGCCGGATTGGGAGCTCGGGGGGCTTTGCGCGCTGGCGCCTTGGGTCGGGCCGGGCGTGGTCCCTGCGCAAGCTTTAGCCGCGCGACCGCCCGATAACCGAAATAGGTGTTGATCCGGTCAAGGATCACCGGTTCGAGATGCTGGATTTCGAGCGCCAGTGGGCCCGAGGTGCGGACATGCAGCGTGCCGTCGAGCCGCTTGCCGGGCGGGAAGCTGAGCCTTTCCGGCGTGGTTTCGGCGGCCAGCGCCGCACCCACGATGCTGGGCCAGCCGGTGACGATTTCGACCGCGGCGAAACCGCGCTTGCGCATGGCCGGTTCGGCCACCTTGGGCAGCACCGCCGCCAGTGATCGCGCGCCCCGGCCTCTCTTTTCAGTCATGTTCGCGGTTCCGTTCCCCGTCGGGTTGCGCCGCCCAGCATGCTAGGGTCAGACTTCGCCGGCAACAACCAAGCTTTGTGTCATATGGCGACGCCCCTTTCTTCTGTCGAGCCCCCCGACCTGCGCCGCGCACTGCTGGGCTGGTATGACCGGCACCGCCGCGTATTGCCATGGCGTGCGCCACCGGGCCAGCGGGCCGAGCCGTATCCTGTGTGGCTCAGCGAAATCATGCTGCAACAGACCACGGTGGTGACGGTTGGGCCCTATTTCGAGCGCTTCATCCGGCGCTGGCCGGATATCGGCGCGCTGGCGCGGGCGCCGCTCGACGATGTGCTGCATGGCTGGCAGGGGCTCGGTTATTACGCGCGCGCGCGTAACCTGCATCGCTGCGCCGGCGTGGTCAGCCGCGACCTGGGCGGACAGTTTCCCGATACCGAGGACGGGTTGCGCGCGCTGCCCGGTATCGGCCCCTACACCGCGGCGGCGATCGCCGCCATCGCTTTCGACCGGCCGGCCAGCGTGGTCGATGGCAATGTCGAACGGGTGATGGCCAGGCTGTACGCGGTGGAGACGCCGTTGCCCGGCGCCAAGCCGGTGCTGCGTGATCTCGCGGCCGCGCTTGCGCCCCGGCGAGACAATGGCCGGCCCGGCGATTATGCCCAGGCGCTGATGGATCTGGGGGCGACCGTCTGCCGGCCGCGCCGCCCGGCCTGCGATCGCTGCCCGTGGGCCGAGGCCTGCCAGGCGCGCCATGCCGGCATTGCCGAGACCCTGCCGAAGCGTGCCCCCAGGGCGGCCAAGCCGGTACGCCGGGGCGTTGCCTTCTGGGCGGTCCGCCCCGACGGCGCGGTGCTGCTGCGCCGGCGACCCGAGACGGGTCTGCTGGGAGGGATGATCGAGGTCCCCTCGACCGATTGGCGCGAGGCGGCGCCCGATGTTGCCGAAATTGGCGCGGCGGCCCCGGTCATGGCCGACTGGATGCCGCTTACCGGCATCGTGCGCCACACCTTCACGCATTTTCACCTGGAGCTGTCGGTGCACGCGGCGACGGTCGCGGCCGGGGCCTGTCCCGACGCGATCTGGTGCCTGCCCGACCGACTCGGCGATCACGCCCTGCCCAGCATCATGAAAAAGGTGGTCGCCCACGCACTTCTGGGGGTCACGCTCTAGGTCGTGCCGGCTGCCGCGCGGGCCTTGAGCACGGCGTTTAGGCAGCGCGGGGTGGGGGTCGGGGTGCCGTTGCGCAGCCGGGCTTCTATATGGGTGACGGCAAGCGCGCCGCCGGGGGTGTCCTTGGGCGGATAGAGAAACAGGTCGAGGATGCAGCGCCCGGCCCGATATCGCCATAGTTCCGCCGGTGCGTCGGCGCGGCGAAACCGCGGCTGACCGAGCAATTCTTTTATCGCGACATGATCGAGCCCGATAAGTTTCTCTGGCGGCAGGGATGGCGGCGCGGGAATTTCGACCGGCGGCAGGGCAGCGGTCGGCGCGGGTCGGTCGGGTGCGGGCCTGTCTGATCCGGGTTTATCGGATGCGGTCGTGCTGGACGGGGGCCTGTCGGATGCGGGTTCGCTTTCCGCCCCCACGCAGGATGCGGTCAACAGCGCCAGGACGGCAAACGCCCAGACCCGCGAATGAAGCATGCGTCGCAAGTGCTCTAGGCGTCCGTGCTCAGTACCTGGATGTTGCCGTCGATCTCGCCACCGCGCTCGACCTCCAGCCGTCCGACGCGGACGGTGCCCGACACCCGGCCGGTCGAGCGGACGATCAGCAATTCGCGCGCCGTGAGCGAGCCGTCGAACGTGCCGGCGATTTCCGCGATGTCGATTTCCGCCTCACCCTTGAAAGTCCCTGATTCGGCGACTTCAATTTCGCGGCATTCCGACATGTTGGCCTCGACGCGGCCTTCGACCACCAGCTTGTCGCAGGCGCTGATCTGGCCCGACAGCGCGATTTCGCGGCCGACCAGCAGACGCTTGCCATCACTGGCGCCGCTATAGCTGCTCACCCGGTGTTCGTCGGTGCCGGCATATTCCCGTGGCCGGCGGACAATCTCAGGCGGCACGGTTTGGCGCGAAGGCATGATAGGCGGTGTGCTGGTTCTGAGCGGCAGCGAGGCGGGTGGCGTCGCCGGCCGCTTGGGAACGCTGACGGTGGGATCGTGTTTCTCGTCGGCCATGACAACCGTCCTTTCAATTAACCCTGGTTCGCGTCTTGCGAGGTTTCCTGCATCTTGCGACGCAGCCCCTCAAAAACATGCACCATGAAAGTGGCCGCGACCACCGGCATGAACCAGTTGATGAACGGAATGCTCAACATCGCGGTGATGACAACACCCGCGGCAAACAATCTGCCTCGATAATGGCGCCATAGGTTGCGCGCGGCAGCTGCATCCAGGCGCCGGAACGCAATCAGCTCATAATATTCACGGCCCAAAAGATAGCCGTTCAGCCCCATGAACACAAAGATATTCAGGACCGGCACGAAGTAAAGCGGCAGCACCAGCAGGTTCAGCGTTACCGCGATACCGGCGAACTTGAGGCCGATGAACACCGTTTCGGAGACAGGTTGCGCGCGTGGCGGCGGCAAATCGGGATAGTGGCGAGCCTCGACCGCCTGCGCCACCTCTTCCAGCATGAAGGAAATGATGATCAGAACCGCGCCCGGGAACAGAACGATGGCGGCGATCAGCGCGACAACCCAGCCCAGCATGTCCGCGGCCCAGTCAAGCCAGCCCGTGCCGAAGAAATTGGTTGAGACCACGCCCCACCAGGCCCCGGCCATCAGCGCCAGGAAAAGCACGAACGACCACAGCAAGGCGCGGCCCGCGACCCGCTGTATGGCGGGATCGGAAAGCTGGCCAAGGGACCGGAAGATGGCGACGATCATGGGTCGGTATGTAATTGGCCAGTCGACCCGACGCAAGCCGTGCTTGGCGTGGGGGGTTCGATGTTTATACTGCGCGCCAATCACCCAATGAAATTCAGTAAAGGATTTGAACTCTATGTCAGACCCCGTGTTTGACGTCATTGGCGTCGGAAACGCCATTGTCGACGTGCTTTCTCCCACCGAGGATGCCTTTCTCGCCGAACACGGGCTGGACAAGGGGATGATGACCTTGATCGACACCAGCCGCGCGCGATCGCTATATGACGCGATGGGCCCGGGGGTCGAGGTGTCGGGCGGTTCGGCGGCCAACACCATTGCCGGCATCGCATCACTGGGCGGGGCGCCGGCCTATATCGGCAAGGTGCGGAATGACCAGCTCGGCGGTGTATTCGCTCATGATATTCGCGCGGCCGGAGTGGATTTCCGCACCCCGCCGGCGACCGAGGGTGCGCCGACCGCGCGCTGTCTGATTTTCGTTACGCCCGACGCCCAGCGCACCATGCAGACTTATCTCGGCGTGTCCGTCGAACTCGGCCCCGACGAGATCGACGAGACGGCGGTGACCGATGCCGGGATCACCTATCTGGAGGGCTATCTGTTCGATCCGCCGGAGGCGAAGAAGGCCTTCGTCAAGGCCGCCGAGGTCGCGCATCGGGCAAACCGAAAAGTCGCGCTGACGCTGTCCGACCCGTTCTGCGTCGATCGGCATCGGGCTGAATTCCTGCATCTCATTTCGGGCCATGTCGACATCCTGTTCGCCAACGAAGCCGAGATCATTGCCTTGTTCGAGGTTGGTGATTTCGACGAGGCGTTGGGGCAGGTGCGCGGCCATTGCGAGATCGCGGCGCTGACGCGCAGCGAAAAGGGTTCCGTGATTGTCGCCGGCGACGAAGTGCATGTGGTCGATGCCCGGCCGGTGGAACGCGTGGTGGACACTACCGGGGCCGGTGATCTCTATGCGGCTGGTGTGCTCTACGGTCTGAGCCGGCAGCGCTCGCTGGCCGATTGCGCGCGAATTGGTGGGCTGGCCGCCGCCGAGGTTATCGGCCATTACGGCGCCCGTCCGGAAACCAGGCTGGATGCGCTGCTGGCGGAAAGCGGGATCTAGAGAAGGGCCGCGCGGAGGGCCTGGTCGAGCTGGCGGATTCGGAACGGCTTGTTGAGGAGCTGAAAGTTGGTTTTTAATTCGCCGATCCCGTGCGCGGCTTCCGCCGGGTAGCCCGACATGAAGACAATGGGCATGCCGGGATAATTTACCCCGATTTCCATGGCGAATTCCGGCCCGTTCATGTCGCCGGTAAGGAGGACATCGGAGAGCACCAGATCGATGGTTTCCCGCGTGAGCGCGTCGCGCGCGGCAGCGGCGTTCTCCACGTCGATCGCCTGATAGCCCAGGCTTTCAAGCAACTTGACGGTAATGGCGCGGACCTTTTCTTCGTCCTCAATCACAAGGATCGTCTTTTCTTCAGGCATATTCGCCCCTTCAACCCGCGCTAACCGGTAACATCCGGGGCGTCGACGCCGGACTTCATCTCGGCCCGGATGCGTTCGCGCAGCGCGTCGATTGGCACGTACTGGCCGCTCGTCTTGGTGTGCCAGAATGTCCAACCGTTGCAGGCTGGCGCGTTCTGCACCTTGGCGCCGATCTGGTGGATCGAGCCGCGGGCGCCTTTGGCCGCGATGCTACCGTCGGCATTGACCCGCGCCACCACCCGACGTCGTACATCATATAGCTCGTCGCCTGGTCGTAACATTCCACGTTCCACCAATTCTCCGAAAGCGACACGCGGGAGTTGGCGTTTTTCGGGCGTTCTCAATAACTCGGTATCGTCGGGCGCGGGCTCGGTCGCCGCCAAGCGCTCGGCAGCCACTTCGGCGTAATCCGCCTCGCGCTCGATGCCGATCCAGTCGCGACCCAATTTCTTGGCGACCGCGCCGGTCGTGCCGGTGCCGAAGAACGGATCCAGGATCACATCGCCGGGGTTAGACGAGGCCAGGATCACGCGGTGCAAGAGCGCCTCGGGCTTCTGTGTCGGGTGGGCCTTACGCCCATCGCGCTTTATTCGTTCGGCGCCGGCGCAAATCGGGATCAGCCAGTCGCTTCGCATCTGTATGCCTTCATTCAGCGCCTTCATGGCCTGATAGTTGAATTGCGGCCGACTGGTTTCGTCGCGGGAGCACCAGATCAGCGTTTCGTGTGCGTTGGTAAAGCGCTTGCCGCGAAAATTCGGCATCGGATTCGATTTGCGCCAGATGATGTCGTTTAAAATCCAGAAACCGAGATCCTGCAGGCAGGTGCCGACCCGGAAGATATTGTGGTAGCTACCGATGACCCACAGCGAACCGCTGTCTTTGAGCACCCGGCGCGCCGCGCTCAACCAATCGCGGGTGAAGGCGTCGTATTCGGCGAACCCGTCAAATCTGTCCCATGCTTCCGCAACACCATCGACGCGGCTGTTGTTGGGCCGGTGCAGCTCTCCAGACAGCTGTAAATTATAGGGCGGGTCCGCGAAGATCACATCGACCGAGCGCTCGGGGAGCGCGTTCATCTCTTCGACACAGTCGCCAAGAATGATGTGGTTGCGCGGCAGGGGGTTGGTTCCAGACATTGCGGGACCATGAGTCAGTCGCGACTCCGCGTCAAGAAAATTATGAGAGTCAATGGCTTACCGCCTATATCTATGAAGTAGACTCAAGTAAGACTCAAGATATGGCGTATTGGTGCGAAGGACCGCCGGTGGTGTGGCGTCACCCCTTTGCGGTTCAGCCCGGCGCGATGCTCCGCCGTGCCGTAACCTGCGTTGCGTTCCCAGCCGAAGCCCGGATAGCGCGCCGCCAGCCGCGTCATGATCAGATCACGCGTCACCTTGGCGATTATCGAGGCGGCGGCGATGGATAGTGATTTGCCGTCACCCTTGACCACGGCGCGGGCCGGGCAGGGCAAGACCGGGGTCCGGTTGCCGTCGATCAGGGCGAAATCTGGTACCAGCGCCAGCCCATCGACCGCGCGGCGCATCGCCAGCATGGTCGCGGCAAGGATGTTGATGTCGTCGATTTCCGATCGCGCCGCCGCGCCGATGCCTATGCGCGCGCAGGTGTGGAGCTCGGTCGCGATGGACCGCCGCGCGGATCCGCTGAGTTTTTTCGAATCGTCGATCCGGGCGGCCAGCATCTCGGGTAGCGCGGTTGCATCAAGCACCACCGCCGCCGCGACGACCGGTCCGGCCCAGGGTCCGCGCCCGGCCTCGTCAATACCCGCGACGACGCCACCCGCTTCCTGCTCGAGCGAAAAATCAGGCATTGGGGCGGTCCGTTTCAGTCGGCGTCTCCGCGGATTTTGCTTCAGTCCTTTCCGGTTCGTGCTCTGCCGCCGGGCTGTCGCCCAGACGCCCGGCCAGGACCTGCAGCGCCTTTCCGGTCCGGCTTTTGCCACGGCGCAGGGCAAACCGTTCGCCCGCGAAGGTCAGGTTGAACACCTGGCGCCAGGTGGGCAGCTGGCGCGCCGCGATATGTTGCAGGCGGCGCGCGGTGATCAGCCAGAACGGGCTGAGCGCCAGGCTGAAGACGGTGACCGAGACGACCAGCTTGAATTCCTCGGGCGAGATGGCGGCAACCGAAAGCCCGGTTGCGGCCAGCAAAAACGAAAATTCACCAACCTGCGAAATCACCACACCGCCGAGGAAGGCCCGCGTCCATCTTTCGTTCAGAAGGTGAAGGATGCCGATATTCATTGCGGTCTTGAACAGGGTCACGGCCGCGAACAGCACCAGCAGGATTCCTAAATTGTCCCAGATGAATGGCAGATCGACCAGCAGACCGATCGACAGGAAGAACACCATCACCATGACGCTTTGTATTGGGCGTACTACGGCCAGCATCGGTTCGCGCTCGGCGCTGTTGCCAATGGCCAGCCCGGCGAGAAATGCGCCATAGGCCGGCGACAGGCCGAGCAGACCGATCAAGGCGCTGGCGCCGAAACAGTAAAACAGGCCGGCCAGCGGTCCCAGATCCACGTGTCCGGCGATTATTTGATAGAATGGCAGATGCTGACGCCGGTTGAGCATCAGCACCCATACCAACCCGACCAGCAGCAGCACCGAAACCGCTATTCGCAGAGCGGCGGCGAGGCTGAACCCCTCCGCCCCCGTCGTTTCGACGATCAGCATCATCGGCAGGAAGGCGAGATCCTGGGCGATCAGAACCGCGACCGTGACGCGCCCGGTCCGCGAGCGCAGCGCGCCGATCTCTTCCAGCAGCTTGACCGCGACGGCGGTGCTGGACAGCGCGATCACGAAACCGAGCAGGATGGCGGTGGCTGGCGGCAGGTCGAGGGCCCAGGCCACCAAAACCATCAGTACCAGCCCGCCCAGGATCTGCAGAATCACCGCGGGTACCGCGATGCGCCAGGTATATTTCAGCGTGCGCACGCTGAGCTCCATCCCGACCACGAACAGCAGCAGAAGCACGCCCAGCTCGGCGAGGACCGATATCAGCCCGCGGCTTTCCACGACACCCAGCCCGGTGGGGCCGAGCACGACACCAGCGATCAGATAGCCGACCAGAGCGGGTTGACGAAAATGCGCCATCACCATGCCACACGCCAGCGCCATAAGCACGACGAAGGCAAGGCCGGTAAGATCTGCGGCATGTTCCATGACCCGGAGAGCTTAACACGGTCCGGGGCGATTCAGCGCGGTTGGAATGCACCTATGGGTTAACCGAATAAGGCGAGTTGGCCGTCGCGTTCAAGCGGGGGGCGGAACTGGGTTTCGTCCAGTTGGAACCGCTCACCTTTGTTGAAGCCCAACCGCTGGCTAGTGATTTCAAACCGGCGGCGCAGCATATCGGCGTAAGGGCCGGTGCCCTTCATGCGCTGGCCGAAGGTGGCATCGTAGCTCTGGCCGCCGCGCGTGCCGCGAACCAGGCTCATCACCCGGCTCGCCCGGTCGGGCGCGTGCGCGTCGAGCCATTCCTCGAAAAGATCGGTGATTTCAAGCGGCAGGCGCAGCAGAATGTAGGCGGCGAGGTCGGCGCCGGCGCGCCGGCCCGTAGCGAGAATATCCTCAAGCTCGTCGTCGTTCAGCGCTGGGATCACAGGGGCTGCCATCACGCCGGTGGGTATGCCGGCTTCGCTCAGCGCGCGGATCGTATCCAGCCGCTTTTGTGGGGTTGCGGCACGTGGCTCCAGCGTGCGGGCGAGGTCGCGGTCGAGCGTCGTGACGGAAACGCACACCTGCGCCAGGCCCTTTTCGGCCATTGGGCCGAGGATATCGAGATCGCGCAACACCAGCGCCGACTTGGTGACGATGCCAACCGGGTGGTTGAACGCCGCCAGGACTTCGAGAATTGTGCGCGTAATGCGCAGCGTGCGCTCGGCCGGCTGGTAGGGGTCCGTATTGGTGCCCATCGCCATCGTTCGGCACTGGTAGCCGCGCCGGCGCAATTCCTTGTCCAGCAGCTTCGCCGCATCCGGCTTGTAAAAAATGCGACTTTCAAAATCGAGCCCCGGCGAGAGCCCCAGCCAGGCGTGGGTTGGCCGCGCGAAACAGTAGATACAGCCGTGCTCACAACCGCGATACGGATTGATCGAGCGGTCGAACGGTACGTCGGGTGATTCGTTACGGGCAATGATGGTGCGGCTGGTGTCGCGGATCAACTCGGTCCGCAGCGCTGGGGTCTCAAGGGCCGCATCCTGTTCGGCGGCGTCATGTCGCCAACCGTCATCGACGGCTTCCCTTTCGTGGCATTCGTAGCGCCCAACATGGTTGCTGACGGCGCCGCGCCCTTTTCTGGGCAAATCAGGCAGTTGATCTTGCATGTTTCATGATCCCACGAAGGTTAGAACAATACAAGAACATTAAGCGGATTCAAGCACCAATTTTCCGCCCGTGCTATTGAAACGCGGTCATGACAGAAATGAAAACCCAGCGGATCAGCGTCATTATTCCGGCACTCGATGCGGCGGCGGGGATTGCCGCCGCGCTGGACGCGGTTTCGGTTTCGGCGTTGGTGGGTGAGTGCATCGTGGTTGATGGTGGGTCGGCGGACGGCACCGTCGATATAGCCCGGACCGCAGGTGCGCGCGTGATCACGGCCGCGCGGGGGCGGGGGGCGCAGCTTGCCGCCGGCGCGCGCGTGGCCCGGGAGGACTGGCTGTTGTTCCTGCATGCCGATACCGTGCTGGCGCGGGGCTGGGCGCAAGAGGCCGAGCGGTTTATCGCCGATCCCGCCAGTCAGGCGCGCGCGGCCGCGTTCCGCTTCATGCTCGACGAAACAAGGTGCCGCGGCCGGCTGCTTGAGATCGGGGTTGCTGTACGCAGCCGCCTGTTCGCGCTGCCTTATGGCGATCAGGGGTTGCTCATCGGCCGAGACTTCCATGATCGGCTCGGTGGGTTCGCCGCACTGCCGCTTTATGAAGATGTCGATATCGTCCGCCGAATTGGCCGAAACCGGCTGTCTCTGCTCCATACCCCGGCGGTAACCTCGGCGGCGCGCTATCGGCGGGATGGTTATCTGTTGCGTCCGCTACGCAATCTTTGCTTGCTTGCGCTGTATTTTGCCGGCGTGGCGCCGGGGCGCCTGATGCATCTTTACGGGCGGTCATGAGTCGCCCGACGCCTGTCCTTGTGATCTTCGCGCGCGCGCCGGCGCTGGGCATGGTCAAGCGGCGGCTGGCGGCGGGAATTGGTGCGGCTGCCGCGCGTGATTTTTATGTCAAAACCACGCGTGAGCTGTTGCGCCGCGTCACCGGCGATCGGCGCTGGCGCGGCATGATCGCCGTCACCCCCGATGTGGCGGCGCGGCGCGGACGGCACTGGCCAGGTTTGCTTGCCCGTTTGTCACAGGGCCCTGGCGATCTGGGCGTGCGCATGGAACGCGCCATGCTGCGCTTTCCGGGGCGGAAGGTGGTGCTGGTCGGGAGCGATATTCCCGACCTGTCGGCGGACCATATTCGCGCGGCGCTGGGTGCGCTGGGCCGTGCTGAACTGGTATTCGGGCCGGCCCGCGACGGTGGCTACTGGCTGGTTGGGGCGCGGGACGGGCGGTTGGCGCAGGGCCTGTTCCGGGGCGTGCGCTGGTCCAGTCCGCATGCGCTGTCTGACACGCTGGACAACGTGTCCGCCCGGCGTGTCGAGATGCTGGAAATGCTGGATGATATCGACGACGCGGCGGACCTTGAGCGCCTGTCGGCCAGACCGTGATCAGGAATTCTTGGTGCCGCCCATGCCAAGCGAACGCCACCAGCCGCGATTTTTGTCGCCGCTGTCTTGCTGGCTGTCGTCGGTCGCTGGCGGCGGGTCTCCGCGATCCCCATTCGCGGGCGCATCCTGGCTGGATTTCGCGGACGCCGTGAGGGCGGTGGCCTGGGCTTCTGATTCCCAGTTTTTGCGGGCTTCCTCGAGCATGACCTCGGCCTTTTTCTGGGCGGTTTGCTGGTAAAGCGCGCGCTGTTCACCCAGCTTGCGATTGAACACCGCCTCGTTGTCGGCAAGGGCTGCTTCGCCCGCCGCCATAGCGAGTTGCAGGGTCTTCACCTCTTTCTCAAGGTCGCGGACCACATCCTCGCTCCGCCGATCGACCTGCATCCTTGCCTTGACCAATTCCGATTCGGCGCGTTCGGCGCGGGCCGTCACTTCGGCGAGCTTGCGCTCGGCATTGGCGGCCAATTCTTCCTGGGCTTTCTGCAAAAATCCCTGAGTCCGCGTGCTGGCATCAGTTTCGGTGGGAACTATTTCCGGTGCGCTGGCGAGCGCGGCTCGGGCCTCGTCCAACGCCGCTTCGCTATCGGCAAGCGCCTGTTTCGCAACCGCCAGCTCATCGCCCAGCCGTTGCACCTCATCGTCGGTCTGTGCGCCCGCCGTTGCCTGGAGCGCGGCGAGCGCGGTCTGGGCTGTCTCGGCCTGGGTCTTCATTTCGTCGAGATCCCGCGCCGCCTCGGCCCGCCACGAGTCCTCGGCCGATTTTAAGTGCTCACCGGCTTCTTTCTCGGCGGTCGCGGCATGTTCTTCGAATTTCCGCTCGAAGGTTGCGTGCGTGTCGGTGAGTGCCGCTTCGCTATCGGCCAGAGCCTGTTTCGCCGATGCCAGCTCGTCCTCCAGCTGCCGGGAGCCCTTGTCGGAAGCAGCCCGTGTCTTTGCCTGGAACCCGGTGAGTTCCGCTTCCGCCTGTTCCGCTCGTGCGGTGGCGTCGGCAAGATTATGCTCTGCCAAGGCGCGCCACGAATCTTCCGCTGTTTGAAGCTGTTTCTCGGCTCTCGCCTCGGTAGAGTGCACCGCTTCGGCGATTTTTTCGGTCAGCGATGCGTTCGCTTCCGCGTGAGCGGTTTTCTCGTCGGCCAGGCGCTGCTGTAGTTGGGCGATCTCTTTTTCGGTTTCGGCGCTGGTCTGGGCCAGGGTGGTTTCCGCCGTCTCGGCCCGGGTGTTCGCCTCGTCGCGCGCCTTTCCGGTGGCGCTCAGCTCGTCGCCCAGCTGGCGTACCTCGCCGTCGGTGGTTTCTTTTGACGCGGCCTGCAAGTTGGCCAGGGATTTCTCGGCCGCCTCGGCGCGCGCCGACGCCTTGTCGAGATTTTTCTCGGCTTCCGCGAACCATGTTGCCTCGGCTGCCTTCAACCGGCTTTCCGCTTGTTGCTCGGCCTCGTTAACCGCGTCGGCGATCTGTGTCGAAAGCGCTATTTCAGCGGTTCCGCGTGCGCGGCGCGATTCGTCCAGCGCCTCACCCTGGGCGGCTTCAGCAGCGGCGAGCTGTTGCCGCAGATCGGCGATGTCGGCCTCGATACCGGCACGGGCCAGGGCGAGTGATGCTTCTGCCTTGTCTGCCCGGGCGTTGGCTTCGGTGGCCGTCTCCTTGTGCGCGGCCAGATCATCACCGAGACGAAGCAGCGCTTCATCGTTATCGTGGTCAGTCTGGTTCTGGAGCCTGGCCAGGGCGGTATCGGCGTCCTCGGCGCGGGACATCGCTTCCTTTACCGCCTGCGCGGCCTCATCCCGCACCATTTTTTCCGCGGTCTTGAGTTGGGTCTGGGCGTCCTGTTCGGCAATTGATGCCTGCTCATTCAGCTTATGGTCGAAATCGCTGTTGGCGTCGGTAATCTCCTGCTTGGCGGATACCAGCTCGTCTTGCAGACGGCGAATCTCCACATCGGTTTCCTCGGCTACCTTGGCCTGGAACTCGGCGAGCGCCGTTTGCGCTTTTTCGGCAAGCACGGTGGACTCGTTCACAGACCGCGCCATTTCGGTCTGCCACTCGCTTTCGGCGGCTTTCAGACGGGCCTCGATGTTCTGTTCGGTGCTTGATGTCTGCTCCAGCTCCCTTTGTTCGAATTCGATGCGGGCGTTGGTCAGTTCCTGTTTCGCCGCCTCGAGGTCATCGTGCAACCGCTGCATCTCTTCGCCGGCCGCTTCGCGTTCGGCGATGTACAAGGCCTCCTGGATTCGAAGTTCGGTTACCGCTTCCCAGGCTTCCTTGGCGGCTGCGAATTCGCCGCTGTCATTTCGCGGGTCGGTTTCCGGCTCGGTGAGCCTGTCCTGTTCGCTGAGGGAAACCTCTTCGTACGAGGGATCTATCGGGACATCCACTACCGAGAGTGTCGTCGCGGTGTTGTTGTTGAGGCTGAGTATTCGAACCTTGATCGTGTGCGGCGCGTAATATTCCTCGGGCGGGGTGTAGATCAGACCGGGAAGTTCGTCGGGTTTCAGCGACCAGGTGCGGGGGCCGGCGTAGCTTCCGTTCGACAGGTCGGAATTGAGTGGAAGCTGTTCGAGCCGAATCAGAATCATCCGATGCCGGGCATAGGAGCCCAGCACCGAGACAAGGTCGAGCGGTATGCCGCGATTCCTGGCCGGGGGGCCGGAGTCGGATTCCGACGGAATTGTCGTCGCGCCTGCCATTCGAAACCTTCTTTAGGAACCCGTTTCGCGGTCGAGACCGATGGGCCGAATTAACCAATACCCAAACCAACGCAATGGGCGGCGGCCGGGGATTTGCCCGGCATTCCGCCCATTGAATCCTCTGATATTCGCTGAACTTGGTAAAATAATCGTTCAGGTTGGAAACAAAGGATTTTCGCGCATTTTGGCTGTTTGAAGGGGAATTTGCCGATTTCGCCCGGCGGCCCGGCTTAGATGACAGACGGGTGGAACAGGTCGGCGGGGTCGGGTTTTTGGTCGATCAGGCCCTGAGCGTGGGAATAGCCGACAAAACGGTCCAGGCAGGCGCGGTTGGCGGTGAAGCCGATTGGCCAGGGATCGGCGCCAAGGGCCGCCTGTTGGTCCTCCATCGCCAGCCGTCCAAAGGGAAGCTGTGACCAGCCGGGATCGTCGCGGAAGCCGTCGGCCAGCGCCTTGGCGTCGCGGAACAGCCCGAGCAGGATTTGCGGCAGGTCCGGCGCGCGCTGGATGGCGTCATGGCTGATCACCATCACATGCATGATCGGAAAATAGCCGTTACGGTGGAAAAAGCCGGCGCACTCGGCGCGCGGGTCGTCGAACAGCCGGCGTACCCCGCGCTTGCCCAGCGTGGTCGGCACGCGCGACAGGAACAGCGCATCGATTGTCCCCTCGGCCAGCATTTCGCCCAGATCGGCATCGGCCGCGACGTAGTCGATCGACCAGCCCTCACCCGGTGTGAACGGGATGGTTTCATCGGCGCGCACCACCCAATTCACGGACTTAAGATCGACGCCGTATTCGTGCGCGACATCGCCTTTGGCCAGCACGGCGAGCGTGGTCTGGAAGGATTGCAGCCCGACACGCCGTCCCGCCAGATCCTGCGGTCGCGTGATACCGGCGCGCTGGTTGACGTAGATCTGGGTTTGGCTGAACAGGCGGCGGGGAAAGGCCGGGATGGCGGTAAAGGGCAGTCCGCGCGCATGCGCCATGACGTATGACGACAGCGACACCTCGGCGGCGTCGAATTCGCCTTCGGCCAGCATACGCCTGTGGCGGTGCGCGCCGTCGCGCAACGTGCCGGCCTCGCCCACCTGTCGCACGTCGAGCGTAATTTCCGTCGGCACGGGAAGTGTCCCGTCAAAAAACGGAAGATGGCGGTCGTAGCGGTCGAGCGCGAGAATTACAGATGGGGCATCGGACATGGCGCCTTTGTGCCATGTCCCCGGCCGTGCCGGCAAGGTGGTGCCGCGATTACCCCGTCGGTTGACTGATCGCCAGCCGGGCCTGGAGCTTGCCGCCGACGCGCGGCGCTGTGCGTGGCCGCATCATAATCGTTTTTAGCTGGCCGCCGTTGGGTGCGCTGACCCACGCCAACTGGTGCGGCTGTAGCATGGCCTCTTCGCCAGTCAACACCGACATGACCCGGGCCGCGCCCTTGGCGACATAAAGCGCCACTTTGTTCTGTTTGACGGTGATCGTGAAGGTGGCGTCCGCGATAGCGGCCATCAGGAACGGGGTTTTGATCCGTAACGGCGTGGCGGGTGTTGTGGCGATGCCGAATTGCAGTTTTCCTGTCCGATGGATGATCCCCGGCATAATCCCGGGCTGGCCGGGCAGCGCCCGAAAGCCGAAGCGGCTTTCGGGAAGGACGATGATGGAACCGCGTCGGCTGGCCAGACGTATACGCCCGGTGGCGCTGGTCTCGATTTCGGAATTCGGATCTATCACGTCGCCTTGCCCGAGCATCCGCCAGGGGCCGGCCGCTGTACGAATTCGGGCCTCGCCCTGGATTTCACCGACCCGCCATGTCGCCGCGCCCGCTTCGCCGGCATTTGCCTGGCCGCCCGCGATCAGGCCGGCGAAGAGCACGACAGCGGCCGCGAACAGCCCCATCGTGCCCGCCGATGCATCGGCGCGCGGTGTCTTTTTCATCCCACTCATTTCAAGCCTCCTTGCCGCCCCGCCCGATTCCGTTGCATTGCAATTCGGAAAACTGGCTGGAAATTACCGTGAGTAATTACTAAAATACAATTATTAAAAATGTATTAATAATCAGACGATTATTTTAATTCATTTAAATTGATTAAAATAATAGATAGTTTTTACTTATAAATTCCGATTTTTGTCTTCGCTTGGTTTCTTATTCGAGGGTCGGCGATCCGGATCACAAACGTTGCGCTGGGCGCTGGGAATGCGTTAGAACCCGCCGGTCATTCAATCAGTCCGGGGTTTCCGCATGGCCGCCTACCAATATATTTACACGATGCAGGGCCTGTCGAAGGTGTTCCCTGGCGGGCGCGAGGTGGTCAAGGACGTGACCCTCGCATTTCTGCCGGGCGCCAAGATCGGCGTGCTCGGCGTCAACGGCGCCGGCAAGTCGACGCTGCTGCGCATTATGGCCGGGCTGGATACCGAATATAGCGGCGAGGCCCAGCTGGCCGCGGCCGCCACTGTCGGCTATCTGCCCCAGGAGCCCGATCTGGATCCGGAAAAAGACGTCTTCGCCAATGTGCTGGAGGGCATGGGAGAAACCCATGAGCTGCTGCGCCGCTTCGAAGAGGTGAGTGCGCGCTTTGCCGAGCCGATGGAAGACGACGAGATGAACGCCCTGATCGAGGAGCAGGGTGAGATCCAGGAAAAGATCGACGCGGTCGATGGCTGGGATCTCGAGCGCACCATCGAGATCGCGATGGACGCGCTGCGCTGCCCGCCCGGTGATGCCGACGTGACCAAGCTCTCGGGCGGTGAGCGCCGCCGGGTCGCGCTATGCCGCCTGCTGTTGCAAAAGCCCGACCTGCTGTTGCTGGACGAACCGACCAACCATCTCGATGCGGAATCGGTGGCCTGGCTGGAACGCTTTCTGCACGATTACGAAGGCACCGTCGTTGGCGTCACCCATGACCGCTATTTCCTCGACAATGTGGCGGGTTGGATTCTTGAACTCGACCGCGGCCGGGCGCTGCCGTTCGAGGGCAACTACACGGGCTGGCTGGAACAGAAGGAAAAGCGCCTCACCCAGGAAGAGCGCGAGGAAGGTGCGCGCCAGCGCACGCTGTCATCGGAATTGGAATGGGTGCGCTCATCACCGCGCGCCCGCCAGGCCAAGAGCCGCGCCCGCATCACCGCCTATGAAGAACTGCTTGCCAAGTCGCGTGACAAGGCGCCGCAGACCGCGCGCATCGTCATTCCCGCGGGCGCCCGGCTGGGCGATTTGGTGATCGAAGCCGAGCAGCTATCCAAGGGTTTCGGTGACACACTGTTGATCGAGGACCTCGATTTCAAGCTGCCGCCCGGTGGTATTGTTGGCGTAATTGGGCCAAATGGCGCTGGCAAGACCACCCTGTTCCGCATGATCACCGGCCAGGAGACGCCTGGTAGCGGCGCGCTGCGTCTCGGCGACAGCGTGCAGCTCGGCTATGTCGATCAGAGCCGCGATTCGTTGCGCGCGGACGCGACCGTGTGGGAGGAAATTTCCGAGGGCGAAGCCGAGATCGAACTCGGCAATCGAAAGGTGCAGTCCCGGGCCTATGTCGGTGCGTTCAATTTTCGTGGCGCCGATCAGCAGAAAAAGGTCGGCCAGCTTTCCGGCGGCGAGCGCAACCGGGTGCATTTGGCGAAGATGCTGAAATCCGGGGCCAATGTCCTGTTACTCGACGAGCCGACCAACGATCTTGATGTCGATACTCTGCGCGCGCTTGAGGAGGCCCTGCTGGAATTCGCCGGCTCGGCCGTGGTAATCAGCCATGACCGCTGGTTCCTGGACCGCATTGCCACCCATATTCTGGCCTTCGAGGGCGACAGCAGGGCGGTCTGGTTCGAGGGCAATTACCAGGATTACGAGGACGATCGCCGCAAGCGCCTGGGCGAGGCGGCCGACCAGCCGCACCGAATCAAATACAGGCCCCTGACCCGCGCCTGAGCGGGCCGGTGCGATTCTGCGGATGTGGATAACGGCCTAATCTGTCTTTTTGCCGGTCTTTTTGCGCAGCGCGACGAGCAGACCGTCGACCTTGCCGCCATGTTGATTGATGATGGAGGAAAATTCGTCACGCTGGGTGATTGCCATGCTGACGCCTTCCACGACCACGTCGATGACGCGGTAATTCTCGATGCCGCGCACCCGCCAATGGACCGGAATTTTGCGTCCGTCATCAAGCAGGATATTGGTGAGGACCAGCCGTTCCTTGTCGTTGATGGAACGCATCCGGCCGACTTCGAAACCCCCGCCCGAATAACCCTCGAACCGCGCGGCGTAGGCCTGGACGATGAAGTCCTCGAAAAGCTGAACGTATTCCTTGCGCTGGGGCTTCGAGGCGCGGCGCCAGTAACGTCCGAGCGTGAAACGCGCGATCACTCTTATGTCGAAGCTGCGCTGCAGGATGGCGCGAAACCGGTCCTGTCGCTCGCTTCTGGACAGCTCTTTCGAGGTCAGCGAATCGATCGCTTCCTGTCCCATGACGCGGATGAAGCCATCCGGCCCCTCCGCGGCGGCGGGTGAACTGAAATTCGCCGCGATCACCATAACGCCGGCGATCACGACCATGCCAAGACTGTTCAGAAACGACCTTCGGCTAAACATGTTGAATCCGTCCGCCTGTTCCCCGATGTCGCCCGCCGCTAGCGGCACTGCCCACGATTATGAACAGAAAAGTTGCGGCAGGACCAATGATATCCCTCCTCGCTTGCGTCATGTCAACGACTAGGCGAGGCGCGAACCCTGCCTTGGCTTGGTAAAAACCCTGTTAACGGCGGCGTGTTAATCCGCGCTAGAAGAAAATTTTCTAGCTTATATATATTGACATATAAACATTTCTTTATATTTATTTCGTCAAACTGTGAAAACGCGCTGGTTTCGGAGTTGAAATGAATGACTGATGTGTTGCTGTCCTGTTTGCGCGCCGCCGCCGAGCCGACCCGGCTTCGCCTGCTGGCGCTCTGCGCCGAGGGCGATATCACGGTTGGCGATATGGTCCAAATTCTGGGCCAGAGTCAGCCGCGCGTATCACGCCATCTCAAGCTGCTTTGCGACGCCGGGCTGATTGACCGGTTTCCCGAAGGCAGCCGTGTATTCTACCGCCTTGCCGACGAATCGGGTGCATCCGGCCGTCTGGCGCGTGACGTTGCCGATCTGATTCCGGCCGACGATGCCGGGATCGCGCTCGACCGGGCGCGGCTTGACGAGGTCAAACGGGACAGGGCCAAGGTCGCGGACGCCTATTTCCAGGCCAATGCGGCGCGTTGGAATTCCATTCGCTCGCTGCATGTCGATGAATCCGAAGTCGAACTGGCGCTGGCCCGCGCCTTTCCCGATCATGTCGGCGACCTGCTGGATATCGGCACCGGCACCGGGCGCATGTTGCAACTGTTGGCCGATCGGATCGACCGTGGCGTCGGCATCGATACCTCGCGCGACATGCTGGCGATCGCGCGCGCCAATCTGGAAGCAGACGCCGTGCGCCATTGCCATGTGCGCCACGGCGATATGTACCACCTGCCGATGGCCCCGGATTCGGTCGATGCGGTGATCATTCATCAGGTGCTGCATTATGCCGAGGCGCCCGAAGCCGTGATTGCCGAAGCCACGCGGGTGCTGCGGCCCAGCGGTACGCTGCTGGTGGTGGATTTCACGCCGCATGACCACGAACCGCTGCGCGCCGATCACGCTCACCGACGGCTCGGCTTCGCCGACCGCGAGGTGTTCGACTGGTGCACCGCCGCCGGTCTGGTGGCGAACGAGGCGACCCATCTGCCGGGCGATCCGCTGACGGTCGCGATCTGGAAGGCCGCGCGTCCGGCCTTCGCCACCCGTTCCATGCCGCGCCGCCGGGTGCGCGGCCGGCGCGCCGAACCGGCGGGGAGATGAAGATGAACCGGCTTTCCACAGAAGTGCCGTTTCCCGCCGGGGCGCCCGCCGATCTCAAGGTGTCGTTCGAATTTTTCCCACCCAAGACGGAAAAGATGGCCGATACGCTGTGGGCGTCGATCAAGCGTCTTGAGCCATTGTCCCCGCGCTTCGTGTCGGTGACCTATGGCGCTGGCGGCACCACGCGCGAACGGACCCATGCGACGGTGGTGCGTATCCTGAAGGAAACCGCGCTGACACCGGCGGCGCA
>JAZFSB010000012.1:0-2343 GCA_036445935.1 Alphaproteobacteria bacterium
CCGCCATATCCCCAGTTTTTCCTGCGCCGCGCGGTCGGAGAAGCTGAACAGCACCGCGTCTTCGCTGGCTTCCAGCCGGTGCGGCATCCAGCAGGGCACACAGAATATGTCCTTTTCCTTCCAGTCCATCGTGACCGTCTCGTCGCCGTTCTGGACGATGACGCGGCCGCTGCCTTCGGTCGGTGAATAGACCATGCCCTCGGTGGTCCGCCAGCTCTCGCCCTTGAAGCCCTTGGGCAGCAATTGCAGGAAGGTCGCGATGGTCGGCATGGCGCTGCCGCCGGTCGTGGGATTGACATATTGCAGCTTGAGGCCGCAGCACGGGTCCCAGTCGGAATCGCGCCGGAGCTGTTCCAGCGCCTCGCGCGAACGATCGTAAGGGTAGTTGAAGATCGGCGATTCCGGCTTGCTCCAGCTCTGTCCCACCGGGCGCATGTTAGCGCCGTAGCGCGCCAGGCTGTCGCCCGGCGGCACGCTCGCCGGCGCCACGTCGTCCGAATACATTTCGAAGAACAGTGGGCCGAAGGCCGCGACCATCGGAATATCGAGCCCGTCGAGCCACACCACCGGCCCGTCGCCGTCATGCCCGTGATCGTGCCAGGCCCAGGCGGGCGTGATGATGAAGTCGCCCGGTTTCATATAGGACCGCTCGCCGCTGACCGCGGTATAGGCGCCCTCGCCCTCCATGATGAAACGGAGCGCCGCCGGCGAATGGCGGTGCGCCGGGGCGATCTCGCCCGGCATGATGAGTTGCAGCCCGCCGAATAGCGATTCGGTGATCCGGTGGCTGTTGTCGAGCCCCGGATTTTCCAGGATCAGGACGCGCCGCTGGGCTTCCTTGGTGGTGATCAACTCGCCCGATTTCAGCAGGGATGCGCGGATCGCGTCGTAATCCCAAAGATGGGGTTTTGCCTCGATCACCGGTTCCGGCGTGACCAGCCGCTTGTTGACCTCCCATAGCGGGGACAGGTCATATTCGGCGATTTCGCCATAATATTCCTCGCGCGCGCTGCGCAGATTGCTTTGTTCGTTGACCGAACCCGCTTCACTCATGGTGCTGCTCCTGGATGCCGCGATCAGCCTCATGATACCGGGCGACGCCCTCCCGGCAAAGCCGGGTTGTGGTGGCGCGTTCAGCATGCACAATCCTCGATATAAGAAGGAGACCGCAAAATGGATGGCGCATCGGACATCGAAAAACCGCGTATCGGCGATGCCGTCTTGCGCAAGGAGGACCGGCGGCTGCTGACGGGCCACGGCGCTTTCAGCGACGATGTCGCGCTGGACGGTCAGGCTCATGCGGTCATGGTGCGCTCGCCGCATGCCCATGCGCGGCTCAAGGCGATCGATACAGCCGGCGCGCTTGCCGTGCCCGGCGTGCTTGCCGTGCTGACCGGCGCCGATGCCCTGGCCGATGGGTTGCGCCCGATCCCGCATGTCACGACGCCATCGACCCCGCCCGATATCATGCTCGAAAACCGCGACGGGTCGGATCACAGCGCCACCCCGCACCATGCGCTGCCCGCCGACAAGGCGCGCTTCGTTGGCGAGGCGCTGGTCATGGTGGTTGCCGACACGCTTGGGGCCGCCCGGGATGGCGCCGAGCAGGTGCACATCGATTACGAACCGCTCCCCGCCGTGACCGCGACGTCGGCGGCGCTTATGGATGGCGCGCCGGTGGTCTGGGATCACGTGCGGTCGAATGTCTGCATCGATGCCGCTGTCGGCGACCGGGACGCCACCGACGCCGCCTTTGCCGCCGCGGCCCATGTCGTCAAGTTCGAGACCTGGATCGGCAGGGTCACCGGGGTTCCGATGGAACCGCGTGCCGCGGTCGGCGAATACGACGCCGCGACCGGTCGCTATACCGTCCATGCCGGCAGCGGTGGTCCGGTCCGCCAGAAGCGCGAGATCGCCGGCGTGCTGGGCATCGAGCAGGAAAAAGTCCGCGTCATCTCGCGCGATGTTGGCGGCAATTTCGGCACCCGCAACGGTTTTTATCCGGAATTCGCGCTGGTCGCCTGGGCGGCAAGGCGCGTCGGGCGCCCCGTCAAATGGACCTGTGAACGGCGCGAATCCTTCCTCAGCGATCATCAGGGCCGCGATCTGGCGGTCGAGGCGGAACTCGCGCTCGACGCGGACGGCAATTTCATCGCCATGCGGGGCTCCAACATAAGCAATGTCGGCGCCCATGCGATCTCGTTCGTGCCGCTGACCAAGGGCGTCGAGATCATGACCGGGGTGTACCGCATACCGGCGGTGTTCTGCCGGGCCCGCGCGGTGCTCAGCAACACGCCCTCGACCAACCCCTATCGCAGCGCGGGCCGGCCCGAGGTGATGTTC
>JAZFSB010000013.1:0-6213 GCA_036445935.1 Alphaproteobacteria bacterium
GCGCTTTACACCGACAGCAACCCGCTGGGCGAGGTCTCGTTCGAGGACAAGGTCCGGCTGCTGGAAGAAATCAACGCCTACGCTCGCGGGCTCGATAAGCGGGTACACCAGGTCAGCGCCTCGATCAGCGGCGAATGGCAGGCCGTGCAGATCCTGCGCGC
The DNA here is from genome assembly GCA_036445935.1 of Alphaproteobacteria bacterium. GTDB lineage: Bacteria > Pseudomonadota > Alphaproteobacteria > MPNO01 > UBA2964 > JAZFSB01. Next base: position 162 of record JAZFSB010000013.1, read on the forward strand.
TGACGGCGAACGCGTCGCCGATATTCGGCCGCTGGTGCGGATCAACGTCTCGGTGGTCGCCGCCGAAGGCGACCGGATGGAAACCGGCAGCATGGGAGCCGGCGCGCGGACCGGTTACGCCGCCTTCATCACGCCCGACAAGTGGAAATCGCAGGTCGACGAGGCGCTCCGCCAGGCGCTGGTCAATCTCGACTCGGTGCCCGCGCCAGCCGGCGAAATGCCGGTGGTGCTCGGCCCCGGCTGGCCCGGCATCTTGCTGCACGAAGCCATCGGCCACGGGCTTGAAGGCGACTTCAACCGCAAGAAGACATCGGCATTTTCCGGGCTGATGGGCGAACGCGTCGCCTCATCCGGCGTGACGGTGGTCGATGACGGCACCATCGCCGACCGCCGCGGCTCGCTCAGCATCGACGACGAGGGCACACCGTCGGGCCGCACCGTGCTGATCGACGACGGCATCCTCACCGGCTACATGCAGGATCGCCAGAACGCGCGGCTCATGGGCATGGCGCCAACCGGCAACGGGCGGCGCGAAAGCTTCGCCTGCGCGCCGATGCCGCGCATGACCAACACCTACATGATGGCAGGCTCCCACGACCCCGATGAAATTCTGCGCTCGGTCAAATCCGGGCTCTATGCGGTCAATTTCGGCGGCGGACAGGTCGACATCACGTCGGGCAAGTTCGTGTTCACCGCGTCCGAAGCCTACATGATCGAGGACGGCAAGGTCGGCGCGCCGGTCAGGGGCGCCACCCTGATCGGCAACGGTCCCGACGTGCTGACGCGCGTTTCCATGATCGGCAACGATCTGGAACTCGACCCCGGGGTGGGGACCTGCGGCAAGGACGGCCAGGGCGTGCCGGTAGGCGTCGGCCAGCCGACGCTGCTGATCGACAATCTCACCGTCGGCGGCACCGCCTCGGGTTAGAGACGCACCGGCAAAATCTCAGAACCGCGCGTTGGGATAGGGCGAAGTCTCGTTGGGGGTGACGCGGCCATCACGGTTGGCGTCGAGCGAGCGAAATTGCGCCACGAGCCGCCGGTTGAGGCGCTGGGCGCGGGCGAAACCCCGCGATCCAGCAGGGACGGCGCGCGTGCGGCCATCAAAATATTCTTGGCGGCTGACCACGCCATCGCCATCGCCATCAAGCAGGGCCACGATCGGTGTAAAGACCGGCGCCACGGGTGGTGGCGCACCGGTCGCGGGACCGCGCAGCCGCGCATTGTCCGGCAACCCAAGCCCGCGCGCCGGATCGCCATAGAACTGGCGGAGGCGCTCCCTGCGCCTGTCAAGCGCGACGGTGCGCAACCTGGCGAGCGGGTTGACTCCGCGCTGGCGCAACATGCGCTCGCGATCGTAATAGCGTTGCAGACTTCTTTCCCAGGACAGGGACATCGACTTTCCGAAGAACACGCTGAACGGACCGCGGGCGCTGGATTGCGCCTGGGCGGCGCCGACAACGACCACGGCGCCAAGCATGGCGGCAATGACCGTGACCGAAAGGGTTATACGCATGGGCCTGTCTCCAGCTGCGGATATTGTTTAGTAAGCATATTCATCAAATAAATGATTAACATCGCCTTTCCAAGGCGCGTTGAATTTTTCCAACATCTCCTCCGCCGGCGTCCGGCCACTTTCGACGATTTCGAACAGCGCGCCAAGATAGCCGGTTTCGTCCGCGCCGCCCCGGTCGAGCCGGTTGCGCCGCCTGAGCCCCATGCTGGCGATGTCTAGCATATCAGCGGCGATATCGCGCACCGTGCGGTTGCGGAACGATGTCCCAAGACCTTGGCGCGGCACTTCGGTACGGAGATAAAGATGCTCGTCCACCGTCCAGTCGCGGACCAGCTCCCAGCCGGCATCCAGCGAGGTCTGGTCATATAGCAACCCGGTCCAGAGTGCCGGCAGCGCGCACAGCCGCCGCCATGGCCCGCCATCGGCGCCGCGCATTTCGAGAAAGCGTTTCAGCCGGACCTCGGGGAAGATGGTGGTCAGATGATCCGACCAGTCGCTGGTGGTGGGAACTTCGCCCGGCAGCGCCGGCAGGTTTCCGTCCAGGAAATCACGGAACGACTGGCCCGCGGCGTCGATATACTTGCCGTCGCGATAAACGAAATACATCGGCACATCGAGCGCGTAATCGACATAGCGCTCGAACCCCATCCCGTCCTCGAATACGAATGACAGCATACCGCAGCGATCGGGGTCGGTGTCCTCCCACACATGGCTGCGATAGGACAAGAACCCGGACGGCTTGCCCTCGACGAAAGGCGAATCCGCGAACATCGCGGTCGCCACCGGCTGCAACGCCAGCGCCGTGCGAAATTTTTGCACCATGTCAGCTTCGGACTGGAAGTCCAGGTTCACCTGCACCGTGCTGGTGCGCAGCATCATGTCGAGCCCGAGCGAGCCCCGCTTGGGCATGTAGTCGCGCATGATCGCGTAGCGGCCCTTGGGCATCCACGGAATTTCGTCGCGCCGCCGCGTCGGGTGAAAGCCTATACCGAGCATCCCAACGCCGAGATCCTCCGCCACCTGCTTGACCTCGTTCAGATGGGTGTGCACCTCGGTGCAGGTCTCGTGGATGGTTTGCAACTGGGCGCCGGCGAGTTCCACCTGGCCGCCCGGCTCAAGCGTGATGGCGCATTCACCCTTGAGCAGCGCGATCGGGTTGCCGTCTTCCAACACCGGTTCCCAGCCGAACCGACCAAGCCCTTCGAGCAGCGCGCGGATACCCCACGGGCCCTCATAGGGCACGGGCTCGAACGTCCCCAGCCGGAACACGAATTTTTCGTGCTCGGTGCCGATGCGCCAGTCCTCCGGCTTGCGGCAACCGTCGGCGAGATACTGGATCAACTGTTGGCGGTGGGTAATCGGTTCGCCCTGAGCGGACGGAGGTGCTGCCATGTATTCTTAAATCCCGTCGGGTGCCCACCCTGCCGGACGGTGCATCCCGAATTCTACAACCAAACCTGCTGGTTCAGTTTACACATTATCGCGAGTCGGCGCGCCAGTCGCCCAGCACGGCCTGCCAGCAGGCCAGCGCCGCGACCGCCGCGGTATCGGCCCGCAGCAGGCGGGGCCCCAGCCCAACCGGGGTCAGCATGGCCAGATCGCGCAATAGGTCAAGTTCTTCCGGGGCAAAGCCGCCTTCCGGGCCGGTCAGAACGGCCCATTTGCCGGGCCCGCCAGGCGTTCGCAGGGCGCCGAGCGCGTCGGCGATAGGCCGGCCGCCGCCGGTCTCGTCGCACAGCAGCAAGCGCCGGTCGGCAGGCCATTCCCCGAGCAGCGTATCAAGGGCCACGGGTTCGCGGATTTCCGGCACCGTAAGCCGGCCGCATTGCTCGGCGGCCTCGATCGCGTTGGCGCGAAGCCGCCCGGTATTGACCCGCCCGACCGAGGTAAAGCGGGTGAAAACAGGCTGAAACGCGGCGATGCCCAGCTCGGTCGCCTTGGTCGCGATGGTGTCGATCGGCGCGCGTTTGACCGGCGCGAACAGCAACCACAGATCGCCGTCCGGCTCTTGCGGCCGGGCCTGCGCCTCAAGCGCGACCGAAGCCGCGTTGCGCCCGATTTTGGCGATCGCGCCCCGCCATTCGCCGTCGCGCCCGTTGAACAGCCGCACCTTTGCGCCCGCCCCCAACCGCATCACATGGCCGAGATAATGCGCCTGGCCCCGCGCCAGCGCGATTGTCCGCCCGGCAGCGAGGTCCTGGTCGATGAAAAGGCGGGGTTCACGCATGGTTTCTGTTCGGTTGAGCGCGTCGCGCATCGGCGCTACAGGTTACAGCATGGCAGCAAACGCCAAAACCGGCCCCGAGACCAGCGCCAGCGATATACCCGCCGGCGGCTGGGTCGACAGATATATGCCGGGCCCGACGCGGCCCTATATCCGTCTCGCCCGGCTAGACCGGCCGATCGGCACCTGGCTGCTGCTGTTCCCCTGCTGGTGGTCGATCGCCATGGCCTGGCGCGGGCCGGGCGACGCCTGGCTGTTCGCGCTGTTCGGCATTGGCGCCCTGGTGATGCGCGGCGCCGGCTGCACCTATAACGACATCGTCGACCGCGAATTCGACGCCCAGGTCGCCCGCACCGCGAACCGGCCGCTGCCGAGCGGCCAGGTCACGGTTCGCCAGGCCGTCATATTCCTGGTGGTGCTGCTGACCCTCGGGCTCGGCATTTTGCTGGCGCTGCCGGTTTTCGCCTGGATGGTCGCCGCGGCCTCGCTGGTGCTGGTGTTCACCTATCCGCTGACCAAGCGGGTCACCTTCTGGCCGCAATTCTTCCTCGGCCTGACCTTCAACTGGGGGGCGCTGTTGGGCTGGGCGGCGGTGCGCGAGGAAATCGCGGCGCCCGCCCTGCTGCTTTACGCTGGCGGGCTGTTCTGGACGCTTGGCTACGACACCATCTATGCCCATCAGGACCGGCGCGACGATGCGGGCGCTGGTGTGAAATCGAGCGCGCGCGCGCTCGGGCTCGGCAGCAAGCCGTGGCTCTACACGTTCTACGTGGTCGCGGTGATGCTGTTTGCCGCCGCCGGTCAGGTGGGCGGGTTCGGCTGGGCCTATTTCGCGGGGCTGGCGGCAGGCGCCGCCCAACTCGGCTGGCAGGTCTGGGACGTCGATCTGAACGACCCGCATGACTGCCTCGCCAAGTTCCGCTCGAACCGCCTGTTTTCGTGGCTGTTCCTGGCCGGCATCGGCGCGGCTCATGTGTTTTAGTCGAACTCGCACCGGGCCGGTGCGCCTGCGCTATAGCGTCAATAATGTACGCCGCGGGTAGCCCGCCGGGATCGAGCCTTCGCCGAGCTGCGTCGAGCGCGCGCGATGGACGGCACGGTCGGCGAGGTGCGCGGCGATGAAATCGTCAAGCGGCGTGCCGGGCGCCAGCCGGTCTCGCACCAGCTCCAGCGCCGCCACCTGACCCAGCGCGGGAAACACCCTTCCCTCGGCCGCGATCTCGGCCAGCCCGACACAGCCGCCGGCATGATTGAGGCAGCCCACCTTCGAGCTGTACATATAGGCGGCGTCCAGTCGTTCGCCGTCATCCAGCACCAGGTACAGGTTTTCCAGATGGTCGTAGGTATAGTTGCCCTCGGTATCGTGCATGCGCGCAAGCTGCCGGTCGGTCAGCCACAGCAGGAACACCGTGACCTGGGTGCCGGGCGAGTGCTGAAAGGTCGCCGGCACCGAGCCATAGGCGGTCAGATGCGCGGCATAGACCACATCGAAATCGCGCAGCTGGCCGCGCTCGGCCGGGACCGCGCCGATATCGGGCATGGAACCGTACTTGCGCCGCAACTGCTCCGGCGACTGGTTCGACCCCGCCGCCAGCACCGGGTGGCGCCCGTCGCGTTCCACCGGCCCGTCCAGCGCGCCCCACTCGCCCGCCTCATAGACAAAGCCGTGGCCGGGCGACGGAAACGGATACGCCTTGGCGTGATCGATGCGGTCTTCCATGACAATTCGCGTTTCAACAATATCTGCGGGTTTTCGGGCGGGCTTCTCCGCGACATGATAAAGAACCATCAAGGATAGAGAAATGGAGTTGATAACCTTATGGCCTATGCCAGCCTGAGGGAGTTCATTGAGCGGCTTGAGGGCGCGGGCCGGCTGGTCCGGGTCGCGGCGCCGGTCGGCACCGAACACGAGATCACCGAGATCCAGACCCGCCTGCTGGCCGAGGGTGGGCCCGCCGTGCTGTTCGAGAACCCGGTCGGGCCCGACGGGCGGAAACACGACATGCCGGTGCTGGCCAACCTGTTCGGCACGGTCGAGCGCGTGGCCTGGGGGATGGGGCGCGAGCCGGATGAGCTGCGCGGCTTCGGCGAACAGCTCGCCTTCCTGCGCCAGCCCGAGCCGCCGGGCGGCTGGCGCGAGGCGCTCGCCATGCTGCCGCTGGTCAAGAACGTGTTCGCGATGAAACCGAAGACGGTGTCGCGCGCGCCGTGCCAGGAAGTCGTGCTGACCGGCGATGAAATCGACCTGGCGCGGCTGCCGATCCAGACCTGCTGGCCGGGCGAACCCGCGCCGCTGATCACCTGGCCGCTGG
>JAZFSB010000014.1:0-11545 GCA_036445935.1 Alphaproteobacteria bacterium
ATGTCGACCTTCGACAAGACCACGCTTCAGGCGAAGGGCGGTCCGGTCGACGGCGAATATTACGGTCTGCCATGGCCGTGCTGGGGCACGCCGGAGATGAAACATCCGGGAACACCCAATCTCTATGACACCTCGAAGCCGGTTGCCGAAGGCGGGCTCTGTTTCCGGGCGCGCTACGGCGTGCAGCGGAACGGGACCAACCTGCTTGCCGAAGGCTCCTATCCGGTGGGGTCGGAGATCAAGGATGGGTATCCTGAATTCACCATGGCGATGCTCAAGAAACTCGGCTGGGACAAGGATCTGACCGCGAAGGAACGGTCGGCAATCGAAAAGGTCGCGGGCGACAAGACCAACTGGAAGGTCGACCTGTCGGGCGGCATCCAGCGTGTCGCGATCAAGCATGGTTGCGCGCCCTTCGGCAATGCCAAGGCGCGCTGCGTGGTGTGGAACTTCCCCGATCAGGTGCCGTTGCACCGCGAGCCGCTTTACACACCGCGGCGCGATCTGGTGAAGGACTATCCAACCCACGCCGATACCAAGAACTATCGCCTGCCGACGTTATACAAGTCGATCCAGGATAAGGATCACTCCAAGGCCTACCCGATCATTCTCACCACGGGACGGCTGGTCGAGTATGAGGGCGGCGGCGATGAGAGTCGTTCAAACCCATGGCTCGCCGAACTGCAGCAGGAGATGTTCGCCGAGATCAACCCGTTTGATTCCAACAATGCGGGCATCCGCAACGGGGCCGACATGTGGCTCGAAAGCCCGGAAGGGGCGAGGGTCAAGGTCAAGGCCATGGTGACCGAACGGGTGGGGCGTGGCCTTGTGTTCATGCCGTTCCATTTCGGCGGTCACTGGATGGGCAAGAGCCAGCGCGACAAGTACCCGGCAGGCGCCGATCCCTATGTGCTCGGCGAGGCGGCGAACACAGCGATGACCTATGGCTATGACGTGGTGACGCAGATGCAGGAGAGTAAGGTCTCCCTGTGCCGCGTCAAGCCAGCGTAAGGGAGGATTGAACAATGGCCAGAATGAAATTCCTGGTGGACGCCGAACGCTGCATTGAGTGCAACGCCTGCGTCACCGCGTGCAAGAACGAGCACGAAGTGCCTTGGGGCATCAACCGCCGGCGGGTCGTCACCATCAATGACGGCAAGCCCGGAGAGCGGTCAATGTCGGTTGCCTGCATGCATTGTTCCGATCCGCCCTGCATGGCGGTCTGCCCGGTCGATGCGTTCTATCAGACCGAAGACGGCGTCGTGCTGCATTCCAAGGATGTGTGCATTGGGTGTGGTTATTGCCTGTTCGCCTGTCCGTTTGGCGCACCGCAATATCCGCAGGCCGGCAATTTCGGCAGCCGCGGCAAGATGGACAAGTGCACCTTCTGCGCCGGCGGACCCGAGGAAAATAATTCCTCCGCCGAATTCCAGAAGTACGGCCGCAACCGGCTGGCCGAGGGCAAGTTGCCGCTTTGCGCGGAAATGTGCTCGACCAAGGCGTTGCTTGCCGGCGACGGCAATCAGGTGTCGGACATCTATCGCGAGCGTGTCGTCGCGCGCGGTTTCGGGTCGGGCGCCTGGGGTTGGGGAACGGCCTATCAGCTCAAGGGTGGCCGGACCTGAGCCCACACGTAACCCAGTTCCGGTGGGAGGACGGCCGATCGCCGTCCTCCCCGCCGGGCAATTCGGGGGCGCCTGCCCGGGTAGCATGACAATTGCCTGGAAGGCGTCTCTTTTTATATGTCGGACCCGATAGATAGCCGGGAACCATGAAAAAAAACCGCACGTATTCGATCAGAACCATGCTGCTGGTCAGCGGCGTCATTGCCACTAGCCTGGCGCTTGGCGCCTGTCGTGAAAACGAACAGGGCCGACCGCTGAATTACGACAAGGGCAGATATTCCGGTAAAGCCGATACTGAGTTGTCCCCCGCCGCGCGGCGGGGAATTCACGACCGGGTGCGTCATCAGGGCGCGCTGACCGCCTCGCCAGGCGGGGGCGCCGGGCTGCCGGGACCGTCTTCATCGGCTGACGTTCGTCCGCCGGCGAGCGCGGTGAACCGGCGCTGAACCAACCGAAAAGGAAGCGGCTCATGCGATACGCATTTGGGCGGATAACGCGGCTTGCGGCAATCCTGGCGCTGTTGATGGTCGCCTATGCGGGTGCCGGGCTGGTGATGACAGATACCGGCGCCTGGGCGCAGCAGCGGGGAACGGTGCCCGGTGAGGCCATTGGCGGTTCCAGCACATCGGATATGTGGCGCGCCATTCGCCGTGGTGTGCCGGGTTCGGTCAGCGTACCGGACAAGCAAACCGGTATCCTGATCCAGTCCGAGGGGGACAACTGGCGCGCTTTTCGCAACGGGCCGATGTCGAATTTTGGCGTCTGGCTGATGGGTGGGACGTTGGTTGCCTTGCTGGTGTTTTTCCTGATTCGTGGGCGGATCGGCGTTGATAGCGGTTTTTCCGGCCGGCTGGTCGAGCGTTTCAACAATGTCGAGCGTTTCGCGCACTGGGTAACTGCGTCTTCCTTCGTCGTGCTCGGGCTGACCGGGCTCAACATGCTCTATGGCCGCTACTTCATCAAACCGCTGATCGGCGGCGATGCCTTTTCGACGCTGACGATGTGGGGCAAATACACACATGATTTCATGGGCTTTGCCTTCATGTTCGGGATCATCATGACCGTGATTGTCTGGGTGCGTGACAATATCCCGGACAGGTACGACGTGGTGTGGCTCGCCCAGGGCGGCGGGCTGTTCAGCAAGGGGGTGCATCCGCCCGCGCGTAAATTCAATGCCGGCCAGAAGATCATATTCTGGTTGGTGGTACTGGCCGGTGGCTCTCTCAGCTTTACCGGGCTGGGCTTGCTGTTCCCATTCGCCATCCAGCCCTTCGAGGCCACCTTCGCCCTGCTAAATTTGGTCGGGTTCGACCTGCCCGCCACGCTTTCGCCGATGGAGGAAATGCAGATCACTCAGATGTGGCATGGCGTGCTGTCTCTGGTGATGATCGCGGTCATTCTGGCGCATATCTATATTGGCTGGCTCGGCATGGAAGGCGCCTATGACGCGATGGGCACCGGTTTTGTCGACGAGAACTGGGCGCTCCAGCATCACCCGATCTGGATGGAGGAAATGGGTGAGGGCGGCGGCGCCGCCGAGCAGGCGCCTGCGCGAAAACCCGACGCTTAAACGCCGGCGCTGATCGTATCCCGGTTTCCGTTCGACCCGCATGATCGAAACCGCGCGCCTTCCGCCGATCTATCACTTCGTCGCGGCCGAGCCTGGTCAGGACCCGGAAGCCCGTGCCCGCGCGCTGGCCCAGGATGGGGCCGATCCCGCCACCATTGTCTGCGCCGACCGGGCCGACCGGCTTGATTGTTCGGTGGTGCTTGAACCTGGCATGACGCTGGCCGAGGCCAGGCTGGTGGTTTATGTCGGCATGCTGGGGCTGGGCGATGCGCTGGGCACTGTGGTGCCGCCCGGCATCGATGTGAGCTATCGCTGGCCAAATGTGATCGAAGCCAATATTGCGCCGGTCGCGCGTATCGATTTGTATGCACCGGGCGGGGATTCTGGCTCGGAGATGCCGCCATGGATGACGCTGCGCGCGGTGGTCGCCCTGACCAGCGCCATCGACGGCAATCCCGATGCACCCGCTTTCGAGACCACCATCGCCGACGAAGGTGGGCCAGAGGTTGACGTGGTTGAGTTGCTGGAAAGCTTTGGCCGCCATTTTCTGAGCTGGATGAGCCGGTGGGAGGAAGACGGCTTCGATCCGGTGCGCGCCATGTGGCTGTATCATGCGCCCAGCCATGGCGAGAAAATTGAGATCGCGATGGCGGGGGGACTGTCGAGTGGCCTGTTCCGCGATATCGGCAATGATGGCGCGATGATCCTGGAGGACGCCGAGGCAACGCGCGCCATACCGCTTGCCTCGATGTTGAACCCGTGAGCCGACGATGATGAGACTTCGGCATGAGCGTGCAAGGTGGCTGAGGCGTTTCTGCCTTGCCGGTACGCTGGCGTTGGGCGCTATTCCGCAGGCCGGGGCCGATATGCTGGGCCATGGTGGCATGGTCCGAGCGTTGGCTGTTTCGCCCGATGGGGCGCGGGTGCTGACCGGCAGTTTCGATTACACGGCGAGACTGTGGAATTTTGACGACCAGACGCCGGGGCCGGTGCTCGATGCGCATTTCGGGCCGGTCAACGGCGTTGCCTGGCTGCCCGATGGCAGGCGGGTCGTGACTGGCGGCGACGATCGCACGATGATCCTTTGGGATGTTGGGCGTGCGAAACCGATCCGCAGCTTCAAGGGCCACCGCGCCAAGGTGATGGCGGTCGCGGCCTCGCCCGACGGTAGCCGTCTGCTGTCTGGTTCCTGGGACCGTACGGCGCGCATCTGGGACAGTGAAACCGGACGCCAACTGCGCCGCTTCGACCATCCCAGCGATCTCACCGCGGTTGCGTTTGGCCGCGGCGGGCGGCTGATTATCACCGGGACGCGTGACGGGGTGCTGCGGCTGTGGCGCGCGGACGATGGTGGACGGATCGGAGAGCTCAGGGGTCATGGCTGGGTGGTCACCCAGATCGCGGTCTCGCCCGATGGAAGGCTGATGCTATCGGCCAGCACCGACGCCACGGTTCGGCTGTGGGACCTCGGCGCGCAGCGCGAGATCGCTATCCTCAAGGGGCATGAGGGCCCAATTTATGGTGTCGCGTTTTCGCCCGACGGAAAGTTGGCGTTGTCCGGTGGGCGCGATGGCACGCTGGTGCTGTGGGATGTGGCGCTTCGCGCCCAGCGCCGAGTCATCCAGACCCATATGAAGCCGGTCTGGTCGGTCGCGTTTTCGCGCGACGGACGGTTCGGCTTGTCCGCGGGATCGGATGGCGGGGTCCGGGTCTGGCATCTGGCGACCGGGGACCGCATCGGTATTCCCGGCGAAGGCGATGACAGGCCGAAGCCATGGCTCGCGAGCCGTCATCCGGGCGCGAAGCTCTATCGCAAATGCGCGGCCTGCCATTCGCTGACCCAGACCGGTCCACGCCGGTCGGGGCCCCATTTCGTCGGGTTATTCGGCAGACGGGCAGGCGCCGTCGCCGGCTACAACTATTCGGATGCGCTGCGCGGGACCGGCATTGTTTGGAACGAAAAGACCCTGTTCGCGCTGTTCGACAAGGGGCCCGATATTTATGTGCCGGGCACCAAGATGCCAGTGCAGCGCATTCCTCACCCGGACGAACTGCACGATCTGATCAGCTATATGCGTGAATTGACGGCGAACCGGATACCAGCACCGCCGCCGGCGCCGGAGAAATCAAATTGAATTCTATTCAGCCCAGCCGCACGCTTGCCGCGTGCCCTGTTGGCTGGTTTGCATCGTCGGTCATGTTCAGGATAATGCCCGCGCCAACGCTAATGACGACACAGGCGACAACGGCGCAGAGAAATGCTTTCATCGGCCAACTCTCCCTCGACAGGAATTCAATGATAGCACGACCGGCGCGTCGGAACCAACGGCTCGTCAGCCGCCGGAGATTAATGTGATCCGCTTCCCGCTTACCGTTCGGCTCGACGATTCCGATGAGCATGTCTTCGAGCGCGTGGCTGATGCCGGAGAATGGGCCATTCCCGGCGCCTTCGTGTTTTCCAACCTTGATCCAGAGACGCTGTCCGGTGGCATGGCGCGGGCCTTCTCGTCGGGCTTTCTCGGGCTCGCCAGCTTCGGCTGGTCGACCCTGGTCGAGGTAGGGGAAATGCCCGATGAAGAATTCGAGACCCTGACCAATTCTCTGGCCATGCATTTCGTCGCCCGCTATGGCGCACCCGATATAGCTGTCGCGTTGCCGATCGCCCGGCAGGAACTCGAATTCGCGCGCGATCTGTGCGACTACCCGCCGGGCACCATCATCGCGGTGGAACGTGCGCTCGACTCGGATGGCATTCGCGAACGCTTCCGGGTGGTTGCGGACGGCGCGACCACGGGCGTGGATTGACCCTTATGCCAGATTTCTGGACCCATTCCGGTCACCATCTGCTGGATGCGCGTGATGACGGGCTGCTGGGCGTGAGCGACGATTTCCTGCGGGCCTTTTTCCAGCGTCCGGAAATGGCGCTTGAGCCTGACTCGTGTCCGGCCGAGCGCGCGCTGCATGCGACCCTGCTCGCCGACCCGCGCCGCGCCGTCACCGATGCCGAGATCGGCGCCCTGGCCGATAGCGATGCGCGCGACAATTACCGGGTGGTGCTGAGCTTCCGCGACCGGCTGGTCGCCGCCGACACGGTTGAGGGCTGCTATCTCGCCTTGTTCCGCGAACCCGACGGGATGACGCCGCCCTTGTTCATCGACCAGATGGCTCATGTCATCTTGCGCGGCCTGCTTGACGGGGGTGATGACGCGTTACCGGTCCGCGCCGCGGAACTGTTTTTCCGCGCCCAAAAGGTCAGCCTGTCGAAGGGCGGGGTGTTGATGGCGGATGAGGAAACCGTCGACATGAAGCGGGAAACCGCGGGGCTGGGCAATCTCGGCCGCTTGCTGGTTGAGATGGAGACACCGCTGGACGAAACCGAAATCGACGTTCTGACGCAAGATAACGCGGGGCTCTACTGGGCGCGCAGCGATCGCTACGACATGGTATTCGACGCCAGCATTGGGCAGCCAGGGCTTGCGGCTTTGTGTCGGGTCATGGAAGCGTGGATTTTCCATATGCTGGGGGTCGAAACCACGATCAAATCGGTGCCGGAAATTCGCGACGATCACTGGGTTTGGCATATCGGTCTTGATGCCGAGGCGAGCGCGATTTTGAACGATCTGTATCAGGGGGTAACGCTTGATGACGACCGCGCGCGCCAGATCCTGGGTCTGTTCACGCTCGAATTCGCGTCTGATGCGATGGTGCGGCCCGAGGTCGCCGGCAGGCCGGTTTATCTCGGACTTGCCCAGACCGCGGATGGAATTGTCCGGATGAAACCGCAGAACCTGCTGGTCAACCTGCCACTGCTGCCGGCGTCGTAATTAGATGAGAGAGAGGACAAGATGAACGAAGAACATTTCAATCTGGAAATACGGAAGTTTCTCAAAACCGTGGGCGTCACGGCTCAGCGCGAGATCGAAAAGAGCGTGCGTGAGGCGTTGGCTAGCGGGACCCTTTCCGGTGACGAGGCGCTCTCCGTCAGTGTCAGGCTTCAGATCGAGGGGATTGGGCTCAGCCTGCCGATAGATGGCGCCATCGGGCTGGAACCGAAATAATATTCGTTACCGCGAATTGCCTGTGGCGCGCAGGGTTTTCAACACCAGCTCGATGTCGGGGTGTGTGCTGTAATGCTTGCCTGAGAAGCGGTGGCGGATGACCCCTTTGGCGTCGATCACGAAAATTATCGGGTGGGCGATGGCATGGCCGGGATAGGCGTCATGCAGCACGCCAAACGCCCGGATGATAGTCGAGCGCGGATCAGACAGCATGGTAAAGCCAATGGTCCGGCGGGTCACGAAATCGGCAAGCTTGTCCACCCTGTCATAGGTCAGGCTTGCCACCTGGTAGCCGAGCGCCCGAAAATCCGCCAATCTTCTGTTCCAGGCGACCGCCTGGATCTTGCAGTAAATTCACCAGTCAAATGAGCGGCTGAACATCAGGATCAGCCCATTCTTACCCTGGAGGTTGCGGAAATTCCGCTGTGTGCCGGTGTGGTCGCGCGCGGTGAGCTGGTGAGGGATGGACGCCCCGATCGCGGGCCCGATATCGAGCTGGTCATAAGGCGGGGCGGCGGCCGCCGGCAGGACGAACAGCAGGACGAGGGCGGCCGAGGCGGCGGACAGCCGGCGCGTGAGTATTCCAAGTGACATGGCAATAAGCATAGCGGCGGCGGGGCGGCGATCAATTCAAGAGATCGCGAGCGGGCCGGTTCCGGCCAGATCGGAATTCCTCTAGGCTGAACCCGGTTCAACGGGCAGCGGGCGGGGAGATGTCATGACGGGGGATGAAGGCGTTACGGTTCTGGTCACCGGGGCTGCCAGCGGTATCGGGGCGGCGGTCTGCCGGCGCATCGCCGGGCCGGGCACAAGGTTGCTGGCTCATTCGCGGGGGAATAGCGACGGGCTTGAGGCCGTGGCCCAGGTGGCGCGCGACCAGGGTGCGGCGGTCGAAACCCTGCTTGCCGATCTCGAGGATGCGGCCGCGCCCGGCCGGATGGTGGAAGCCGCCGTCGAGGCCTTTGGTGGGCTCGACCAGATCGTCAGCAATGCCGGTTTCGCCCAGCGCGGCGCCTTTGGCGATCTTGATCTGGCGGCACTCGCACGCGCCGAGCGGGTCATGCCGGAAGCTTTTTTTCAGCTTGTCACCGAGGCCGCGCCCTATCTGCGCGCCTCTGCCTGTGGCCGTGTCGTGGCGGTAAGCTCGTTCGTCGCCCATGTCTATGCCGCCGATGGGCTGTTTCCAACCACGGCGGCGGCCAAGGCGGCGATTGAGGCGCTGGCGCGGTCGTTGGCGGTTCAGCTCGCGCCCGACGGGGTTGCCGTCAATTGTGTCGCGCCGGGCTATACGCAAAAAGACGCAACCGGTCATTCGGCCCTGTCCGGCGACGCCTGGAAACGGGCCGCCGCCAAGGTGCCGATGGCGCGGATCGGCATGCCGGACGACAGTGCCGCTTTAATCGCATTTTTGCTGTCGCCCGATGCCGGTTTCATCACCGGCCAGACCATTCATGTCGATGGCGGGCTGACGCTGGCCTGAAAAGGTACGTAGTACCGTCGGTAGTGACATGCCGCCTATTCCGGAATGCGGAATAGGCGGAGCGCTACTCTGCGGCCGAGCGGATGGCGTTCAGCTGGAAGCCGTATTTCTTGTCGAGCCCGAGATCGCGGCAGATCTGCAGCCCGCGCGCCAGGTGGTCTGGCGCAATAGGTTTCAGCGGTTTGCGCAGCGGCCCGGCCGGCAGCCCAACGGCTTCCATCAGTGATTTGACGGCCACCGGATTGATCGCCGAATAGGTGAAATGCAGCATTGGCAGATTGGTCAGCCACGCTTCGCGGCAGGCCATCGCGTCGTCCCAGCCGGCCCAGGGGGTCGAGATCACAGCCATCTCCTGGGGGATCAGATTGCCCGACATGTTGGCTGTGCCGTGCCCGCCGAGTGACATCAGCGGCACCACCAGCCCGAGGCTGGGGCTGTCGCAGCACATCAGCGACATGTCCGGCGCGCCCGCGATGGTCTGGGCGATCTGGCCGACGCGGGCGGTCGATTCCTTGTTGACCAGGATGTTGGGATGTTCGGCCAGCCGCAAGATGGCGGTATGAGGCAGGTCCGTCTTGACCCGGGGCGGGTTGTTGTAGATGCCAACCGGGATCGGGCTGGCATCCGCCACCTCGAGGAAATAATCCGTGATGTCGTCTTCAGGCGCGCAGATATAGGGCGGGGCGGCGATAATCGCGCCGTCGGCCCCGACGCTGGCGGCAAAATTGCAGTAATCAATGGTTTGTTCGGTAGAGGGGCCAGTGCAGCCATACCAGAACTCCATCGCCCCGGTCTTCATCTTGATGGTTTGCTGCATGACCGCCCGCCGTTCGTCGGGCGTCAGCATCGACACTTCGCCGGTCGAGCCCATGATCAGTACGGCGCTGCTGCCATTTTGCCGCTGGAAGTCGAACAGGGTGCGGAACCCCTCGAAATCGATCGAGCCGTCCTTGTTCATCGGCGTAATTACCGCGACGAACGACCCCTGAATTCTGCGCTTTGCCATCAAACCATCTCCCTCGTGTGTGGCTAGTCTAGCTCTTTTCCGGTGTCTGCGCCTCAAGGAAGCCAAGGACCTTTTCCCGCTGCGCATCCAGATGGTCGGGGCCTTTCCAGTCGACCAGCATCTTGGCATTCGGCAGCAATTCGGCGACCTCGAGCCCGATCACCCTGGGGTGCGGCTTGTCGTTGCCGGGCAGGACCAGCGCCGGCGTCTGGCAGCCTTTGACGAAATCGCGGTCTACGTTGAAGACGAAGTCGCCGCCCCACATGTTCCGGCCAAAGGACTCCATCGCCGCCGGGTCGAGTTCGGGGCGCTCGGCGCGCTGCTCGGCGGTCCATTCCACGAAACCGTCGGGGAAATAGGTCGGATGCTCCGGATTGACGCCGATCGGGTTTTGCAGCACGGCGGCGCTGATCCGCTGGGGTACGAGGTCGCACAGCGTCAGGCAGAAGCTCGACCCGATGCAGCCGCCCAGCACATGGAAGCGCTCGATGCCGAGATAATCCATCAGCGCGAGCTGGTCCGATCCATAGGTATGCCAGCCGTGATCGGCCTCGATCGCACCCTTTGAGCGCCCTGCATTGCGCTGATCCATGGTAATGACGCGGTAGCCGTCGGCCAGCACCTTCGTCCAGTCGTTCCAGACCCGCGGCGGCCCGTCCGGCGGCGCCTGCCACATCCTGGCCTGTGAGCGCATCCCACCCGGCGCGAACAGCAGGATGGGGTATCCCGAGCCATATTCCTCGTAATGAATTTCCGCGTCCTCAAGCTTCAGCACCGACATGTCGTTTTCCCAATTTATATTCTGGCCGTCAGGCACGATCCTATCATAGCAGCACCGGCCCGGCGGATGGATGGCCCGCCTGACGGTGCGGCCTTCGAGACGCCCGCCTTCGCCAAGGCTACGGCGGGCTCCTCAGGCTGAGGAGTAATTTTGGTAGCATAAAGAATTTACCTCATGCTGAGGAGCCCGGCATAGCCGGGCGTCTCGAAGCACGCAAGATGGAAAATCCGCTCGTGTTCCAGGCTGAACGTTCCGTTCATTAAGCTCACCGATTCCGGTCATCCTAGAAGGTAGACCCACCGCGCCGGTTTCCTTCGGAGATGTCGCCGAACAATTCCTCTAGCGGCAGTTTTTTCCTGATCAAGCCCTGTTCGTGGGAATAGCCCACCAGCGTGTCGAGAGTGTTTCGGTTGCGCTCGCTCAAGCCGTATTCCCATGGGTCGGGGCCGAAGATCTCCTCGCGTTCCTCCCACGCCTCGCGATACCAGGGCAGCGGCACGATGCGCGGATTTTCCAGACGCTTCATGGCGACGGTCTTGGCGTCGTTGAAGGCCCGGAATAGATTTCTCGGCACCCACGGATGTTTCTCGACGATTTCCCGCCGGATGGCGATGACATGCATGATCGGGAAGATGCCGGTCTTCTTGAAATAGGCCATTTCCTCTTCCTTATAGTTCGGAAACAGCCGTCCCACGCGGGGGTCCTTGTCGCGGATCGGATCGATCAGGTCGGCGTGCAGCAGCGCATCCAGCTCGCCGTCCACCAGCATGCCGATGATCGATTTATCCGGTGGCACGCGGGTCAGCTTGAGGTCGGTGGGCGGCGTGAAATCGACGTCCTCGTCAAGTTCGGTGTACCAGTCGATAGAGCGGAACGGCACGCCGTATTCATGTTCCAGAATGCCGCGCATCCGGAGCGCCGCGCTGATGAGAAAGAATTTGACCCCGATTTTCCGGCCAATCAGGTCGGTCGGCTTCTCGATCCCCTTACCCGTGTTGATATAGGCGAAGCCATGGCGGAAGCGG
>JAZFSB010000015.1:0-3512 GCA_036445935.1 Alphaproteobacteria bacterium
CCCGCCTCATCCAGCCCGACATGACGTTCGTGCCAGCCGTCGGTCTCGCGGACATATTGATCTACCGGCAGGGCGTCGAGGAATTCGTTGGCGACCAGCAACAGGGGGCCGGACGGCACGGTGTCGACACTGTCGTGCCAGATAATGTCGTGACCGGACAGCGCCTCTGCCTGGCGGGCGCGCAGCACCGGGCTGGTTTCGACCAGATGAACGCGCAGCGCCACGGCAAAATCCGGCAGGGCGCGCGACGCGCGCAGCATGTCGGCCATCATGGTGCCCCGGCCGGGACCGAGCTCGACCAGATTGACCCTCTCCGGCGCGCCCGCCTGACGCCAGGTCTCGGCACACCACAGCCCGATCATCTCACCAAATACCTGGCTGATTTCCGGCGCGGTCACGAAGTCGCCCTCCGCCCCAGCGGATCGCGCGTCGTGTAGTAGCCGTGTTCGGGATCGGCCAGCGCAAAGGCCATGTAGTCAGAAACCTGCATCGGGCCTGTGCGCCGAATGCGCGCGGCAATCAGGGCGCCGAGCCGCACCGGCCGGGCGCGCACGATCAGCCACAGCCCAAGCAGGGCCAGCGGCAGCGACAAAACCTGGCCCATGGTGGCGATACCGCCGAGCACGCCCAGATGAGCGTCGGGCTCACGCACGAATTCAACGGCGATGCGGGCCAGCGCGTAGCCCAGCAGGAACAGCCCGAACACCATGCCCGGCCGGCGCAACGCGCCAAACCGGTAGACGGCCAGACACAGCACCGCGAACAGCACCAACCCTTCCAGCCCCGCTTCGTAAAGCTGGCTCGGGTGGCGCGGCAACGGCCCGCCGCGGGGGAACACCATCGCCCATCCCACGTCGCTGACGCGGCCGAACAGCTCGCCATTGATGAAGTTGGCGATGCGCCCGAAGAACAGCCCGATCGGCGCCACCAGGGCAATCAGATCGGTAAAGACAAGCCAGCCGATCCGTCGCCGGGCACAGAACAGGGAGATGGCGGCCAGAACGCCCAGCGCGCCGCCATGAAACGACATGCCGCCCTTCCACATGGCGATGATCTGGCCCGGATTCTCCAGGTAAAAAGCGGGTTGGTAGAACAGCACGTAACCGAGCCGCCCGCCGAGCACCACGCCGAGCGTCGCCCAGACCACGAAATCATCGACATCGATGCGGTCCACGGCGCCCGCGGCACGCCCCGCCATATGTGCCATATAGCGCCAGCCGATCAGAATGCCCGCGATATAGGCCAGCGAATACCAGCGAATCGCCAGCGGGCCGAATTCAATCAGAACAGGGTCGATGGCGGGAAAGGGAATGGCCAGCATCGGTCAGACGTACGCATCCGCGGCGGTCAGACGATCGCGCACATAGGCCGCAACCCCGTCTTCCAGACCGGTGAACGGCGCGGTGTAGCCGGCGGCGCGCAGCCGCGACATGTCGGCTTGGGTGAAATACTGATATTTGTCGCGGATCGCCGCCGGCGTATCGACGAAGCGAATATCCGGGTCTCGCCCCAGCGCGGCAAAAAGTGCGCCGGCCAGATCGGCGAAGCTCCGCGCCGCACCGGTACCGAGGTTGAACAGCCCACTGACGGCGGGATTTTCGCCCAGCCACAACATCACGTCGACGCAATCGCCGACCCAGACGAAATCGCGTAGCTGACCGCCATCGTCGTAATCCGGGTGATGCGAGCGGAACAGCACCGCCGGCCCGCCGACCGAGACCTCGCGGAAGTTTTTCAGCACGACGCTGACCTGGCCCGCCTTGTGATATTCGTTGGGGCCGTAAACGTTGAAGAATTTCAAGCCCGCCCATTGCGGCGGCCGGGGCGTGCCCTGCTCGATCTGGCGCGCGACCCAGCGGTCGAACAGATGTTTGGACCAGCCATAGGGGTTGAGCGGGCGCAGCCAGGCCAGCGCCGCGCGCGAACCGTCGTCGTCGAAGCCCTGCGCGCCGTCACCATAGGTCGCCGCCGACGAAGCGTAGATCAGCGGCTTGCGCAAGCCCGCCGCGCGCTGCCAGAGAAATTTGGAAAAGCGGAAATTATTGTCGAGGATCAGATCGACGTCGGTTTCGGTGGTCGCCGAAATCGCGCCCAGATGATAGATCGCGCTCAGGCGGCTGCCGTGGTCGTCGAGAAAGCGGTCGATCCCGTCGGGATGGATCACGTCGAGCAGATCGCGCTTGGCAATATTGCGCCACTTGTCGTCATCGCCCAGCGTGTCGCAGACGACGATATCGCGCTCACCGCGACGTTCCAGCGCCGCGACCAGATTGGAACCGATGAAGCCAGCGCCGCCGGTCACCAGGATCATGTTTCGGCTCTCTTATACTCAGCAATTAAACGGGCGGTTTCGTTATAGGCACCGCTCGGCGGCGCTTCAAGCGGTACCGCTTGCCGACCGACGGTCGAACTCGCATATTGTAACAAGGCACTGACAGCTAACCGGCACGAAACCATGTCTACGGGAAAACGGATATTCGATGACGCGGCGCGGATGGCCGGTGGCGCCGCGGGGGCGCTGGCCGGCATCAAGCAGGAGGTCGAGCAACTGGTCCGCCAGCAACTCGACCGGCTGCTCGACCAGCTTGACCTGGTAACACGAGATGAATTCAACGCGGTGAAGGAAATGGCCGCCACCGCACGCGCCGAGAATGAAGAGCTCGCCCTGCGCCTGGAGGCGCTGGAAAAGGCCGCGCCCAAGCCGCGCAAGGCGGCGGCGAAAAAGAGCGCTCAGCGCAAATCCGGTCCGGCCAAGGGCTGAATTCCCCGGCCGGCGGCAGTTTTCCACAGCTCATCCTGAATAGGACGCGAATCTCTCTTGCGCGCCGAGTCTGCTTTTGGCACCCTAAATCTGGTAGCGGAAAGCGGATCCACCACAATATATCCACTATCGTGGGGTGGATGGGACCGTAAGCCCGCTTTTTTCGGGGTCCGTGTTGGTCGTGCCGACCTGCGGACAGGGGATACGAAAACCATGACAGTCGCGGCCCTTTCAGGTGTCAGCCACGCCGTAGCCAACCCGATCGAGCTGGTGGAGCAAATCGCCACCGCGCACGACTGGGTCTTCGAACGCAGCACCGACGAAGAGATGGTGGTCGATTTCGCGGGAAGCTGGAGCGAATACCGCATGTTCTTCTCTTGGCTGGACGATCTGTCGGCGCTCCATTTCGCCTGCGGCTTCGAGCTTACCGTGCCCGAACATCGCCGGTCGGCGATCAACGACCTGCTGGCGCGGATCAACGAACGGCTGCCGGTGGGGCATTTCGATCTGTGGGCCGATCGTGGCCTGCCGGTTTTCCGCCATACCATGCTGCTGCGCGGCGCTGTCACCGTCAGCGTCGAACAGGTCGAGGATCTGGTCGAGATCGCAAGCACCGAATGCGAGCGCTATTACACCGCCTTCCAGTACGTCGTGTGGGGCGGCAAGACGCCGGCCGAAGCCATCGATGCGGCGCTGGTCGAAACGGTTGGCGAGGCCTGAGCACAAAATATATTTGTTTAAGTCGGCACCG
>JAZFSB010000016.1:0-2157 GCA_036445935.1 Alphaproteobacteria bacterium
GTGGTGGTGAAGAACATCCAGGCCGCCGGCTATGGCGGCAAGGTTTATCTGGTCAATCCGCGCGGCGGTGAGATCGAGGGGCTGCCGGTAACGGTCTCCATCGACGATCTGCCGGACGGCATCGACCAGGCGGTGGTGACGCTGCCCGCCCGACAGGCGCCCGACACCGTGCGCGCGCTGGGGCGCAAGGGGATCGGGGCGATCATCCTGGCGGCCAGCGGCTTCGCCGAGGTAGAGGCGGAGGGCGACGAACTGCAGGACGACCTGCTGGCCGCGATCGCCGAATCCGGCGCGCGGGTGATCGGGCCCAACACCACCGGCCATGTCTCGGTGCCTGCGGGCTATACGTCTTCGTTCTTTCCGCTTGGCGACGTGCCGCGCGGCAGCGTGTCCTACATCACCCAGACTGGCAATTTCTGTGGCATCAGCCTGCGCCACATCATGTCGGCGGAGAATTTCGGCATCGCGCGTTCCTGTGGTCTTGGCAACAAGGCCGACATCGAGGAATGCGACCTGCTGGAATTTTATGGCGACGATCCGGAAACCGGCTCGATCTTTCTCTATCTGGAAAACATCAAGACCCCGGCGCGATTCCTGCGGGTTGCAAGACGGGTGTCGCGCAAGAAGCCGGTCTTTTTGCTCAAGGGTGGGGCGACCGATGCGGGCGCGGCCGCGGCCATGGCGCATACCGGATCGCTCGCCGCTGACGGGCGGGTTATCGATGGCGCCTTGGAACAGGCCGGCGTGACACGGCTCACGCGCTATTCGCAGCTTTTCCAGGTCGCCAAGGCGCTTGATGCCCAGACGCTGCCGCGTGGCAACCGGGTGTCGTTTCTCTCGCCGTCCGGCGCGTTTACGGTCTGCATGACCGACCTGTGCCGCACGCTGGGGCTCGAGGTGCCGGCGTTGGAGGAAAAGACCCGCGCGCGATTGCAGGCTTTCGCGCCGCCTTTCATCACCATGCGCAACCCGGTCGATATTTTCGGCAGCGTCGGGCTGGTCGGCTATGAGAAGGCCTAAGGCGATGCGCTCGACGCCGTGCTGGCGGATCGCAATATAGACGCCGTCGTGGTGATCATGATGCTGACCACCGAAACCGGCGTCCCCAGCCTCGATTTCCTGCCCGAGCTGGCGGCGAAATATCCCACCAAGCCGGGCTCTGTCACCTTCATGGGCGAGCACCGCCACAATGTCGACGCCAAGGCGTGGCTCGAGCCGCGCGGCGTGCCCTGCTACATGCTGGTCGAGGAGCCGTTCGAGGTGCTTTCCGTGCTGGCCCGCTGCCGCGCCAACATGCGGCGCCGGTAAGCCTCTTTCTCTAACTAAACTTCTTCTTCAGCAACATCTCGGCGTTGCCCTGGTTGAGCGCCTGGCGGTCGGCGTCGGTGAATTCCATTGCCGCGATGGCATCGATGGTTTCGCGGGTGGGGGCGAACGGGAAGTCGGTGGAAAACAGCGTGTGGCCGACGCCGAAGAACTTCATGCCGCATTCGATGCCGAGCGTGGCGCCGAACATCGCGGTGTCGGCATAAAAATTCTTGAAATATTCCAGGTGCGGCTTCTTGAGCGAGGACAGCACCTGGGTGTGGTCCTCGTCCGTGGTGCGCGCGCCGAGCACGTCCATGCCGGGCCCGACGCGGCCGTCGAAGAACGGGATCATGCCGCCCATGTGATGGGTGATGATCTTGATGTCGGGATAGCGGTCGAACAGGCCCCAATAGACCAGCCGAGTCATGGCAATCGAGGTTTCATACGGCCAGCCGAAGCACCACCACATTTCGTAGCGCCCGCGTTCCTCGGCGCGGTAGTCGGAGATTTCCGCGCCGCGCGCCGGGTGCATCCAGATCGGCCGGTCATATTCGGCCATCGCCGCGAACAGCGGCTCGAACTTTTCTTGGTCCAGCGGCTCGCCGTTTATATTGGTGAATATCTGCACGCCGCTGGCGCCGAGCTCGCCAACCGCGCGGTGCAGCTCGTCCATCGACGCGTCCATGTCGGTCATCATCAGCGTTGCAGCGAAGCCCGCGAACCGGTCGGGGTGGCGGTCGACCAAATCGGCCATCTCGTCATTGGCGAATTTGGCCAGTTCGATACCGACGGCGGGTTCGGTGATATCTTCCAGCGGCGGGTTGGGCAGCGAGATGAGCTGGCGGTAAT
>JAZFSB010000017.1:0-2596 GCA_036445935.1 Alphaproteobacteria bacterium
CCGCTGTGTTGTCGACGATCAGCGGCACGCCGATCTCGCGCCCGATCGCGGCGACCTCGGCCAGCGGAAAGACCTCGAGCTTCGGGTTGGGCAGGGTCTCGGCGTAATAGCAACGCGTCTTGTCGTCGGTGGCGCGCCGAAACGCCTCCGGGTCGGCCGGGTCGACGAACCGGCACTCGATGCCGAAAGTCGACAGCGTGTTGCGAAACAGATTCCAGCTTCCGCCATAAAGGTCGGTGGAGCTGACAAAATTATCGCCCGCCTGACAGATATTGGTGATCGCAAGCGTCGACGCCGCCTGGCCCGAGGCGACGCATAGCGCCGCCACGCCGCCTTCCAGCGCGGCGATACGTTCTTCCAGCACCGCGTTGGTCGGGTTCATGATCCGCGAATAGATATTGCCGAACTCCTCCAGACCGAACAGCTTGGCGGCGTGATCGGTGCTGTCGAACTGGTAGGAAGTTGTTTGGTAAATCGGCACGGCGACAGCGTTGGTCGCCTCGTCCTTGCGCCAACCGGCGTGAAGCACAATGGTTTCTGGATGTTTACTGTCGGTCATGAAAGGGCCCCTCATAATTTGCTATGCGAAAACATTTTAACATCATCCATGAATTCGGGTGCGGGAAGAAGGTCAATCTTGTGGCGCGGTTGCACGCGTGGCGATGTTGCTTGCCAGCAGGACGCCGCCGATCACCAGACCGGCGGTGAGAACGAACCCGGCGGCCAGGCCCAGGAGATCGACCAGACCGCCCATCAGAATGGGGATCATCAGCGAGCTGAACCGGTTTGCGGTTGTTCTTAGCCCGATGCTCTTGCCGAGCCCGTGGGTCGGCACGGCGCGCGACAGCAGGATGTGGACCAGCGCCATGCCAAGTCCGGCGGCGATGCCGAACAGGCCGGTCAGCAACATCAGCCCGGCGACACCGGTAAAGACGGGTGTCGCCCCGATGGTGATGCCGGCAAGCACGATCAGCATCAGCAGCAGAGATTGCGGGCGTATTGCCCGCGTCGCCGGCCCGGTAACCAGCGCGACGGGCGCGCCGATAAGAAACGCGGCACCTATGAAAAGCCCGATCGTCGCCCCTTCGTACCCAGCCTCGGTCAAATAGACCGGCAGGAACGCGAAGCGCATGGAAATTGTCGCGTTCATCAGGAACGAACACAGCACCACGAAACCGACCGCGGGCACTGCGGCCTGTCGGATCGCGTCGCGATAATCGACCAGCGTCGGCAGCAAATCGCGGAAGCGCAGCGGGCCGCTTTGAATGGTGGCGCTGGCCGGCACCGGCATCGCGGCGGCGGATATCCACAGCAGTCCCGCCCAAGCTGAAATGGCGCCGAACGCGCCCCATGCGCCGGCCAGGTCCCAGGCGAGGCCGGCCAGCGGCGGGGTGAAGAAATTGGCGATTGTGGAGATGAAGGTGAAGCGACCCATATAGGTCGCCTGGCCGCCGGTGAGCTGGCCGATCTGGGTTTGCGCGCCAATCCAGCCCATGGTTTGCAGGAAGCCCGCGATCACCTGGAATCCGATCAAGGCGCCGATCAGCGGCGCCATGGGGTAGAGCAGGGCCAGACCGCAGCTTGCGGCGGCGCAGAACACCATCACCCGGCGCACGCCCAATCGGTCGAGCAACGCGCCGCCGTGGATCGAGAACAGGAACGGCAGCAGCGAACGCGCGCCCGCGGCGATCCCGATCAGTGTTGCCGAGGCGCCGAGCTCAAGCGCCCAAAGCGGTACGATGACCAGGGTCATCGGCATCAGGCTGACGCTGAAGAAGGCTGTCGTATAGGCGGTGATCTCGGCCCGTCGCGACAATTTGCCGCCAGATGCGATTTTCGGCGGGGCACCGGGGGTTTCGGGTGGTGTCATGATCGGAGCAGGCGCGGTTCGGGTTGAATTACAATTTGGTGTGGCGTTATTCTAACAGTTAGAAATCGAAGTAATACCGCCGCCTGGAGGAAACAATGTCAATCACCGTCACGCCGCTTTCAAAGGCTCTGGGCGCGCGGATCACTGGCGTTGATCTGCGGGATGAGCTGGATTCGGTTACGGCCCGGGATATCCGCAAGACGTTCCTCGACAATGTAATTATCGTTATTCCCGATCAGCATATCGACGACGCCGATCAGGAACGGTTCTGTGGCGCTTTCGGCGAGCTTGAATTGGTGCGCTCGGCGGCGGCGGCCGATAGCGAGCATCCCAGCGTGCTGTTGATCACCAATGTTCGGGGCACCGGCCGGGCGACCGCGCTGGAAGATGGCGAGATGATGTTCCATTACGACCAGTGTTATTACGAACACCCGGCGCTGGGCTCGACATTGTTTGCCATGAAGGTACCGGAAGAAGGCGGCAACACGTTGTTCGCCAACTGTCAGCTTGCCTATGACAGGCTCGATGACGACTGGAAGCGGCGCCTGGAAGGTCTGCGCGCGCTGAATTATTACGATTACGCGCATGATCCAATCGCGCGGCCGTCGGCGCTCAACCCCGACGCGCCGCAATGGACCCATCCCGTGGTGCGCACCCATCCCGAGACCGGCCGCAAGGCGTTGTTCATCAACCGGCTGATGACCATCCGGATCGAGGGCATGGCGC
>JAZFSB010000018.1:0-2438 GCA_036445935.1 Alphaproteobacteria bacterium
AGGAAGCGGTGCGTGGCTTCGGCCAGGCGCCGACCAACTTCGCCATCGAAACCACGGTGGACAAGGTCGCGCGCGCCGTCGGGCTGAGCCGCGAGGAAGTCCGCCGCCGCAACCTGATCCGCGCCGATGAATTCCCCTGGCGTATCCCCAGCGGGTCGGAATATGACAGCGGCGATTATCACGCCGTGCTCGATAAGGTGATCGCGTCGGCTGGCTGGGACGCGATGGTGGCCAGGCGCGATAGCTTGCGGGCGGAAGGCAAGCTGGCCGGTATCGGGCTTTCCACATGTCTTGAGCCGTCCGGCGGCAATTCGTCCTTCGAGCCCCTGTTCAACCTCAAGAACGACACCACGACCTGGATGGAATCCTGCCTGGTGAAGGTCGACATGCTGGGCACCGTGACCGCCATGATGGGCACGTCGAGCGCGGGGCAGGGGCACGAGACGCTGGTATCGACCGTGATCGGCGAGGAATTGCAGCGCGATCCCGACACGATCCGGGCGATCCATTCGGAATCGCTGTCGGCGCTGCCGTCGAACAGCCCGGTGGGCAGCCGCATGGCGATCATGCTGGGCGGGGCGGCCGGCGGGGCGGCGCGCAGGATCAAGGAGCGCGTGCTGGAAATCGCGGCGCATAATTTCCAGCTACCCGTGGACCGGCTGGTCTATGACGGCGGCGATGTCCATGTCGAGGGCGACGGCGGGCGGGTGCTCACCTGGGCGCAGCTTGTCGATATCGCGCACCGCAAATATCACGACATGCCGCTTGGCGCCGAGCCCGGCCTGCAGGCCAACTTCACCTGGGAAGTCCCGACCGGCGGTGCGTTGCCGGCGGCGGACGGGACGGTGCAGATGTATCCCTGCTATTCGTTCGAGGCGCATGTGCCGCTGATCGCCATCGATCCCGATACCGGCCAGGTCGAGATTCTCGATTATCACATCGGCCATGATTGCGGCACGGTGATCAACCCGGACATCGTGCGCGGCATGACGCTGGGCGGCATCGCGCACGGCATTGGCGCGGCGCTCTACGAAAAATTCGTCTATGACGAGATGGGCCAGCACCTGTCCGGCTCGTTCATGGACTATCTGCTGCCGTCCTCGCACGAAATTCCGGACGTCACGATGGTCAAGCACTACACGCCCTCGCCGCTGACCCCGCTGGGTCAGAAGGGCTCGGGAGAATCGGGCTATCTCGGCGCGCCGGCGGCGATCGCCGGCGCTGTCAACGACGCGCTGAGCCCGCTGGGGCTGGAAATCACCACCCTGCCGATGCGCGTCCGCGACATAGAAGCGCTGCTGGCGGCCCACCGGGCCGGCGGCTCATGATTTTGGAATCCTCGCAAATACGGAGACATGTCGGATGATTGTCGACACCCATGCCCATTACCTGCCGCAATCGATGCTGGATGCGCTGTCCAAGCGCGCATCGGACTTCCCGTCTATCGAATGCCTGAATGACGACAAGGCCTGGAAGCTCGGCTTCGCCGGCGGGCCGCTGACCCGGCCGATCATGCCGAAACTGCGCGACGGCGACCTTAGGCTGAAATGGATGGATGACAACGGCATCGACGTACAGGTGTGCGGCGGCTGGCTCGACAGCTTCGGCTACGAACTCCCGGACGACGAAGGCATGCGCTGGAGCCAGTTCATCAACGAGCAATTGATGAAGGCGACCGAGAGCGTCGACCGCTTCGCGCCGCTTGCCTCGGTGCCGCTGCAAAACGGCAAGCTGGCCGCCAAGGTGCTGGAAGAAGCGCTGGAAGCCGGCTTCCACGGCGCCATGATAGGGACCCAGCCCAAGGGCGGGTCGGGCAATCTCGACGACCCGGAACTGGAGCCGTTCTGGGAAGCGGCATCTTCGCTCAAGGCCTCGATCTACCTGCACCCGATGTTCGGCTGCGGCGATCCCAGGCTGCTTGATTACGACATGATCAACACTATCGGGCGCGGCGCCGACACCATGACCGCCGTCGGGCGCATGGTGTTCGCCGGGATGTTCCAGAAATATACCGGCATGAATTTCGTGCTCAGCCACGGCGGCGGCGGGCTGCCCTACCTGCTCGGCCGGATGCGTTGCAACCACGCCAATCACGCGGAATATGGCGACCCGCAGCAGAGCCTGGAATCGTGCTACTACGATACCGTGGTGCACGACACCAAGACGCTGGAATTCCTGTGCGCCGTGTTCGGCGCCGAGCGCGTCATGCTGGGATCGGATTACCCGTTCCCGATCGGCGACATGGCACCGCTCGGCATCATCAATGATTCAAGCCTGAGCACGGCTGAAAAAAGCGACATTCTCGGCAATGTAGCCGAGCGCATTTTTCACCTGGAGAATTGCGGCTGCGCGGCCGGTTGAGCGCCCTTCCCGTCATGCGCAGGCTTGACCCGCATTTGACGAGTTTTGTTCAGGGGTAGACCGGCCCGCGCCGTCAC
>JAZFSB010000019.1:0-6467 GCA_036445935.1 Alphaproteobacteria bacterium
CCCATGAAGCAATGCACCACCTGCGGCGCGGGGATCGTCACCTTGGGAACAGCGTTGGTGTTCTCGGAAAGGAATTTCACCGCGCGTGCGATCGGGCTCGGCTGCCACTTGATCTTGTCGTCGATCCACAGCGCCGAGAACGGTTGCTCGCGGCCCGACGCGTCGCGCCAGGTGAAGGCGGATGAGCCCTCGCGATTGGCGGCGAAACCATCCCAGTTCATGATCAACTCCAGCCACCAGCTACGGCGGCGGAATTCGCCGTCGGTCACGGCGCGCAACCCGATGTTTTCCTGCATCGCCACGACTTCGCGGATGCATTCGTCCTCGACCGCGTGCAACCCGGCATTGTCGTGCGGCGCAAGATTCTGCTCGGGCGTCTGCGCGCCAAGGAACTTCTCGCGCGCCTGCTTCAGCCGGTCGGGGCGCAGCAGACTGCCGACCTGATCGGCGCGGAAAGGCGGTTGGGTACGTGCGGTCATGGGAAGCGTCTCCTTGGGAATGCTCTGCGCGCGAAACATAGTGTCTTTCCGCTTCGCGTGGAAGCGGGCCGGCGCCGGATCAACGAAATGAGGCCTAGCAAAATTCGCCCTTTTGCTACCGGCGAAAGCTGGCAGAATGCGCCGCGATTCAAAACGACAGAACTGGTGTAAAAAATGACGACTGCCCCGATCTGGATCACCGAAGCCGAAGTGGTCTCGCTGATTCACCTGCCCGACGCGGTTTCGGCCCTTGAACGCATCCTGCTCATGGAAGGCGAGGGCGGCGCCCAGAACATGGCCAAGGCGCACCTGATGGTTGGCGCCAACGATGCCATGCATGCGCTCGGGGCGTCCGTCGCCGGAGCCGGCATTTGCGGCTTCAAGACATGGATCAATGTCGCGGGCAAGTCGTCGACGGTCCTCACGCTGTTCTCGCTCGAAGACGGGGCGTGCCTGGCGGTGATCGAGGCGACCGCGCTGGGCCAGATGCGCACGGCATCGATGACCGGCGTCGGCACCAAGCGAATGGCGCCGGAAGATGCCGACGACATGGCGATCATCGGCACCGGCAAGCAGGCGCTGACCCAGGTCGCTGCCTGCGCGGCCGTGCGGCCGTTGAAGCGTGTCCGCGTGTTCAGCCGCCGGCCGGAAGCGCGCGCCGCCTTCGCGGAAGCGGTGCGGGCGCAGTTCGACATGGAAATCGTGGTCGCCGATACGCTGGAAGACGCGCTGAAGGACGCCCCCATCGTCACGCTGATCACCAACGCGACCAAGCCGTTCGTCAATGCGTCGATGCTGGCCAGGGGCGCGCATGTCAACGTCATGGGGGCGATCGTGCCGGCCAGGGTCGAGTTCACCGACGACGTGTTTGACCGGTGCGACGCCATCGCGGTCGATAATCTGGTCAATATCCGCGAATTGTCGGCCGAATTCCGCGCCCGCTTCGGCGACGATGACGCCGCCTGGGAAAGCGTGCGCCCGATCTCCGAACTGGTCGCCGAAGGCTTCACCCGCCCGCCGGGCTGCGACCTGACCCTGTTCAAGGCGATGGGGATGGGGATTTCCGACCTGGCGCTCGGCATCGAGATCCTGGAGCGCGCGCGCAAGGCCGGTGGCAGTCACACCCTGCCCGACCGCGTCCGCACCCCGCCCCGGCTCAAGGCGGATTAGGGTAATTTTTCAGGCTTCGCCCTCGAGATATTTTTCCATCAGCTTCTGCCGGCGCCGCGCCCATATCCAGAGCACCAGGCAGATCATGGCGCCGCCGAAGACGGGCCAGCGCAGCCCGACGAACGAGGCGAGATAACCCATGATCAGTGCACCGATCGAGGGGAAGCCGCGCGCGATCAGCGTGTACATGCTGAGCATCCGGCCGCGCATGTCGCTGCTCACGGCCGTTTGCACCAGTGTCTGCTCGGCAACGCCGACGATCACCACCGAAACCCCGACAAACGCGGTGCTGACCAGCGCGAACCAGAATATATCGGTGGCGGTGAAGGCGATCAGCGAGATCACGAAGATCAGAACGGATTTTACCAACAGGTTGGTCAGCCCATGGACGCTTTCGCGGTTGGCCAGATACACGCTGCCGATCAATGCGCCGAAGCCGAGCATCGAGGTCAACCAGGCGAGCCCGTCCGCGCCGCGCCCGAACACGTCATCGGCAAAGCCCGCATAAAGATCGTTGACCGGGCGCGCGCATAACGTCGTTACCACCAGGATCACCAGCAGCGGCCCGATGCCGGGATGCGACCGCGCGTAGCGGAAACCTTCCATGATTTCGGCGGGGATCTGCGACGCGGGCTTGCGCTCGGGTGTGGTTTCCCGCGCGGCCAGCTGGATCCGGTAGAGCGCCAGAATAAACAGCACATCGGCAACGGCGGTGAAGGCAAAGGCCGGCCCGACCCCCCACGTAAAAATTATCAGCCCCGCCAGCGCCGGGCCGCCGATGCGGGCTATGTTGAAGGCCAGCGCGTTGATCCCGATCGCCGATGTCAGCGCCGCGCGGCCGACCAGCGAATGGATCAACGACAAACGCACCGGGTAGTTGAACGCCATCGCGGTGCCGTTGAGCAACACCATGACCAGCAGCAGATTGATGTCGATCGAATCGGTTATCACCAGCACGGCCAGCATCGTGGAGACGCAGCCGGATATCCACATATAGAGCCGGATCGCCGGCAGTCGTTCAAGACGGTCGGCCAGCGCGCCGGCCAGCGGCGCCAGAATGATATTGGGGAAAAAGTCGGCGAACGCGATGATGCCCAGCCAGGTCGGCGAATGGGTCAGTTCCCAGGTCAGCCACTGCACCGCGATGCGCTGCACCCACATGCCGAACTGCGAGCAGAAATTACCCAACATGTAATTCCGGTAGTTCGTAATCGTCAGCGTCCGCCAAATGGCGCTCGCATTCGCCCCCTGTGCCATGAAGGTCCAGTCTATTCTAAAATGCTACCCCAGCGGGCCCAGGAACGGTTCGCCGGCGAAGGTGTCGGGACGGGGCTCCACCGCCTCGGGCCAGTCGCCCGCGATCTGGGAGCGCTCGGTCGCGGGGCGCGCTTTGCCGTCCCAGCCGATCTGCTCCATGTAGTAGTAGAGCTGGATCGCGTGACCATCGGGATCGATCGCGAAGGCCGAGTAATCGATGCCGGGAAACAGCTCGGGCGGCAGATACTTGATCTCGACATCGTTGTCGCCCAAAAACGACACCGCGTCGCGAAGCTGGCCGTAATCGCCGACCTGCGTGCCGAAGGACATGAGAGTCGTGTGCGGGCTCAAGCCGAGCTCCTCGCGCAGCGCCTTCGGGTAGAGCGCCATCGAATGGTGTTCGGTGTTGACCCGCAGGAAGGCGCAGCGATGGCCGTTCCAGGTGACTTCCTCGGTCAGGGTCATGCCCAGCCGGTCGCGGTAGAAGCTCAGCGCCTGGTCGACATCGTCGACGAACAGCCGCACCGGGCCGATGCGGGTCACCTTGAACGGGCGCGGCAGCAAAATGCCGCCGACATCGTACTTGGCCTCAAGTGTGGATTCGTGGCGGTAGCCGGCGGCCAGATCCGCGCCCTTGCCGAGCGCCGCCTCGACCTCGGCATATTCGGAAATCTGTGGCAGGTCGGGCGCTTTCTGAAAGCCGCGCTCGCGGAAGATCGGCGGCTTGGAGTGGCCGTCCCAGCCGATCTGCTCGATGCCGTAATAAAGCTCGTTGACGTGAGTGTCCGGATCGAACGGGTAGACGTGCCAGTTCGATCCCGGCGTATCGCGCCCGGAACGGCGGATCGGATTGTCGATCCCGCGCAGATATTCCTCGGCCGACGTGACTTCGCGCAGGCTCCCGACCTGCCAGGTGATCTGGTTGATGGTGATATCGGGGCGCGTAGACCGCCCGCCGATGTGATTGACCACCGGCCGGGGGAACAGCACGAAGGAATGATGGTCGCTGCCGTGCCGCATGAAGTAGCCGACCGTGGTGTCGAATCCCTTGCGCACCTCTTCGTCCTCGATGCGCCGCCCAAAATCGAGCGCATCGGAAATGCTGAAGCCCAGCAGGTCGGCATAGAAAGGCAGGCAGGCTTTGACGTCGTCGACATTCAGGCCGAAATGGCCGAGGCGACGAATCTTGAAGGGGCGGTCCAGAAATACGCCGCCGACATTGAACCTGCTTGAAGCGCTACCGTCCATCTTTCGTCTCCCCAGTTCGGATTATTCGGCAACATAATCGCACAATCCCCGGCCGCTGCTCAACCGCCCGCTTGTTCGATCCTGTCGGTGAAGGATTGCCGCCAGCCCGGAGACAGGGCATCGATTTCAAGCGCCGTGCGCGTCGCCGCAAGATTGTCGGGATCGAAATAGAGCAGGTGCATCATGTCGGAAACCGACATGCGGGGCGTGCCCTGCCGGACCGGCTCGATGACATCGCCGGCGCCGACCTCGCCTTCCTCCAGCACCCGCAAATAGAACCCGACGCGGCAGCTCGCGGCGAACGGCTTCTGGAAATCGGGGATGCCCATGCGCACGCCCAGCTTGAAACAGGGCACCCGGGGCTGCGTGATTTCGACCAGCGCGCCGCCGATGCGAAAGGTGTCGCCGACGGCGACGGCTGCGTCCGCCATGCCCTCGACGGTGAAGTTTTCGCCGAACTGCCCGGCGGGATCGAAATCAGACCGGCCGAGTTCGTCCGCCCAGTAGCGGTAATTCTCGGCCGAATAGACATAGACCGCCTTGTAAGCGCCGCCATGACCGACCAGGTCGGCCTGTCCGTCGCCGTCGAGATTATGCGCGCGCAAGGCGACCCGGCCCAACACGGGTGTCTTGAAAATTCCCGTGGCCGTGGTCTTCTGCCGCCCCCGCCGATCAAGGTAGGCAACCTCCTTCGGTTGGCCGACATTGACCGACAGCAATCTCATCTCGGGCATGCCATACCCCCCCAGGTGGGTTTCCCATCGTGCGTGCTTCGAGACGCCCGGCTGTGCCGGGCTCCTCAGCATGAGGGGAAATCTTTATGCCACCAAAATTATTCCTCAGCCTGAGGAGCCCGCGACAGCGGGCGTCTCGAAGGCCGCAGGATCTGTCGGCAAACCATTGCGGCCTTTACTCGACCGTCACCTTCTGGATCGTCACATCCTCGACCGGAACGTCGCCGAACGAGCCGGACCGGCCGGTGCTGACGCCTTCGATGGCGCGCACCACGTCGAGCCCGTCCACCACCTTGCCGAACACGGCATAGCCCCAGCCGCGGTCGGACTTGGCGGTATGATCGAGAAACGCGTTGTCGGCAACGTTGACGAAGAACTGTGCCGAGGCCGAATGCGGCGCGTTGGTGCGCGCCATGGCGACCGTGCCGGTCAGGTTCTTGAGCCCATTATCGGCCTCGTTCTCAACCGTCGAATTGGCCGACTTCTGATTCATGCCGGGCTCGAACCCGCCGCCCTGAATCATGAAGCCCTTGATGACGCGATGAAAGATCGTGCCGTCGTAATGGCCCGCCTTTGCATAGGAGAGGACATTCGCCACCGTCTTCGGCGCCTTGGCGGCGTCGAGTTCAAGGACGATCGTTCCCTTGCTGGTGGTCATGGTTACGCGCGCATTATCGGCCGCCGCCGCATCCCCGGACATGGCTATTCCCATCGTTAGAAGCGCTACAAGTGCTAGTCCCCGTTTAAACATCTGACCCCGTGCGGTTTGATCGTGAAGCCGAAGCATGCGGTAATCGCCGAATCAAATCAACAACCCGGTTCGGGGCAGGCAGGGGACGCGCATCATGTATCAGCATTGGCAGGAAGACACGCGGGCGGCGGTGGTATTTTCATTCCATCTGGTGTGGCTGTTTTACGAGGCGGTCCAGGGCGGCGCCGACGTGAACGAGTTGTACCGAGCAGTCTCCAAGGTGCGGGCCGGCAATGACGAGGACTGGCACGCGGCCTTTCTCGATCTCGGTGAGCGAATAGAAAAAATCGCCGAGGAGGCGGCCGACGCCGGCCACGACATCACGGCGGGCCAGGCGTACTTGCGCGCCTTCACCTATTACCGTTCGGCCGAGCGCGTGTTGTCGGGCCGGGATGCCCGCAAGTTGCCACTTTACCGCCGAACCATCGAATGCTGGGGCCAGGGGTTCGACCTTTTGCCGGTGGACTACCAGCGGGTTACGGTGCCGTTCGACGGCAACGATCTGGATGGCATCTTCCTGCCGGCGCGCACAACCGCGCGCGGCACGCCGGCGCCTTGCATTATCTTTCCGACCGGCGCCGACGCGCTGCCGGAAGAACAGATGTTCCGGGGCGCGCAGGAAATGACGGCGCGTGGCGCGTCGGTCATGCTGATCAACGGGCCGGGCCAGGGCGGCAGCATTCGCGTCAAAAACATCCCGACCATCCCGGATTACGAACGCGTCTTTACCGCCATCGTCGATTACCTGGAGACGCGCGACGATATCGACGCCGGGCGCATCGGGCTGATCGGCGGCAGCATGGCGGGCTATTACGCACCGCGCGCGGT
>JAZFSB010000020.1:0-2723 GCA_036445935.1 Alphaproteobacteria bacterium
GCGAACAGCTCGGACGAATGCAGCAGCGCCTTCGACGGGATGCAGCCGACATTCAGGCAGGTGCCGCCGAGCGTGTCCCGGCTATCGACGCAGGCGACCGACATGCCGAGCTGGGCCGCCCGGATCGACGCCACATAGCCGCCGGGCCCGGCGCCAATGACGACGAGATCGAATTCTGAAGTCGCCATGATGGTCCTTTCAGCGTGCGCGGAAGGGCTTAGACATCCAGCAGGATGCGTTCCGGGTCCTCGATGCATTCCTTGACCCGGACCAGGAAGGTCACGGCTTCGGAACCGTCGACGATACGGTGGTCGTAGCTCAGCGCCAGATACATCATCGGCCTTACCTCGACCGCATCGCCGATGGCGACAGGGCGCTTTTCGATCTTGTGCATGCCGAGAATGCCCGACTGAGGCGGGTTGAGGATCGGGGTCGAAAGCAGCGAGCCATAGACCCCGCCATTGGTGATGGTGAAGGTGCCGCCGGTCAGCGCCTCTATGCCAAGCGTGCCGTCGCGCGCGGCGCGGCCGAGCCGGCCGATCTCCTTTTCGATGTCGGCGAAGGATTTGGCGTCGGCGTCACGCAGTACGGGCACCACCAGCCCCTGCTCGGTACCAACCGCGACGCCAAGATCGACATAGTGGCGATAGACGATTTCATCACCATCGATCACCGCGTTAACGGCCGGTATTTCCTTCAATGCCATGGTGCAGGCCTTGGCGAAGAACGACATGAAACCGAGCCGAACGCCGTGTTTCTTCTCGAACCGGTCGCGGTAGCGCTCGCGCGCTTCCATCACGGCGGTCATATCCACCTCGTTGAAGGTGGTCAGCATGGCGGCGGTGTTCTGCGCTTCCTTGAGCCGCTCGGCGATCCGCTTGCGCAGCCGGGTCATGCGCACCCGTTCCTCGCCACGGGCGGGCTCGGAGGCGGGTCGGGTCGCGGTGGGCGCGGGCGCGGGTTCGGCCGGCGCCGGAGCTTCCGCCGTTTTCATATGGGCCAGCACGTCGGCCTTGGTCAGCCGGCCGCCTTTGCCGCTACTGGTGATCCGGGAGGGATCGAGCCCGTGTTCATCGACCAGGCGGCGCACCGACGGCGATAGCGTGTCGGGGGTTTTGGGGGCGGCGGGCTCATCGGCTTTTGCCGGCGGCGCGGTTTCTTTAGCCGCGGGCGCCGGGGCCTTCGTCGCCACCGCGCCATTGCCTTCGCCGATGATGCCAAGCACGGCGCCGACCGCAACCTCGTCGCCTTCGCCCGCGACAATCTCGGTAAGCGTGCCGGCTTCGGCCGCCGGCACTTCGAGCGTCACCTTGTCGGTTTCCAGCTCGCAAATGGCCTCGTCGCGCTCAACCGCATCGCCGACCGCCTTAAACCATTTGGCGACCGTGGCCTCGGTCACCGATTCGCCGAGCTGTGGGACCTTGATTTCCATTATCCTTGCCTTTCCGTGGGTATCAACCGACCGTCAACGCTTCGTCGATCAGCTTGCGCTGTTCCTTTGCATGCTGCTTGGCGAGCCCCGTCGCGGGCGAGGCGGCTTCCTCGCGGCCAGCATAGATCGGGCGTTTGGCCGCACCGCCCAGCTCGGTCAGCAGCCCTTCGATGCGACGATCGATATAGCTCCAGGCCCCCATATTCCCGGGCTCTTCCTGACACCAGACCACATCGGCCTGTTTGTAGCGGGTAAGTTCGGCGGTCAGCGAGCGCGCCGGGAACGGGAAGAGCTGCTCAAGGCGGACCAGCGCGACATCGTCGAT
This sequence comes from Alphaproteobacteria bacterium, assembly GCA_036445935.1. GTDB lineage: Bacteria > Pseudomonadota > Alphaproteobacteria > MPNO01 > UBA2964 > JAZFSB01. The sequence continues at coordinate 1,758 of JAZFSB010000020.1, forward strand.
GCCGCGTTCGGCGCGTTCGGCGTACAGGTCGTAATAGACCTTGCCGGAACACAGAACCACGCGGCGGATTTTGGCGTCGGCAACCAGCTTGTTGGCTTCCGGCAGTACCCGGCGGAAAAAGGTCTTTGGTCCCATATCGTCCAGGTCGGAGACGCACAATTTATGGCGCAGCAGTGATTTCGGTGTCATCACCACCAGGGGTTTGCGGAAATTGCGGTGGATCTGGCGTCGCAGAAGATGAAAATAATTTGCCGGTGTGGTCGGCACCGAGACCTGCATGTTGTCTTCGCCGCAGAGCTGTAAAAAGCGCTCCAGCCGGGCCGAACTATGCTCCGGCCCCTGACCCTCGAAACCATGCGGCAATAAAAGAACGACACCGGACATGCGCAGCCACTTGCTTTCGCCGGACGAGATGAACTGATCGATGATGACTTGTGCGCCGTTGGCGAAATCGCCGAACTGGGCTTCCCACATGACCAGCGCGTCGGGCTCCACCAGACTGTAGCCGTATTCGAAACCAAGCACGGCGGCTTCCGACAGCGGGCTGTTATGGGCGACGAAACGCGCCTGGCCGTCACGGACATTTTCCAGCGGAACATAGTGCGCTTCGGTTTCCTGGTCGGTCAGATGGACGTGGCGCTGCGAAAACGTGCCGCGCTGCACGTCCTGGCCGGCAAGACGCACCAGATAGCCTTCATCCAGCAGGATGCCGAAGGCAAGCGATTCCGCCGTTGCCCAGTTGATGCCCTTGCCGGTCGAGATCATCTTTGCGCGAGCGTTGATGACCCGGTTGAGCCGTGGGTGCAGGTTGAAATTCTTTGGCAGGGCCGTCAGCACCGCCCCCACCCGTTTCAATGTCGTGAGCGGTACATCCTTGGTGCTGCGCCGTTCCTCGGGCGTCGGCGCCACCGACAGGTGCGACCAGCGCCCGTCGAGCCAATCGGCCTTGTTGGGCTTATAGGACGC
>JAZFSB010000021.1:0-6654 GCA_036445935.1 Alphaproteobacteria bacterium
ATGATGGTGGGGTTCGGGCACATCACCGGGCTCGTAATACTGCCCGCGCTGGTCATCCTGTGCCGCGAGATCATGGTATCGGGATTGCGTGAATTCCTCGCCGAGATCCGCATCGGCGTGCCGGTCAGCACCCTTGCCAAGTGGAAGACTCTGCTCCAAATGATAGCCATAGGCTTTCTGATCGTCGGCGATTACGGTCCGGACCTCATCCCGGCGCGGCTGATCGGCGAAGTCGGGCTGTGGATCGCCGCCGTGCTGACGCTGATTACCGGCTACGACTATCTCCGTGCCGGCATGGACAACATCCAGCGCGCCGACGCGAAGGCCGAGGAAGACAACGAAAGGCTCGCGCGCGACCAGCCCTAGGCCCGCGCGGGAAGACTATATATGCGGGTATTCGGACTGGCGGGCTGGAGCGGAAGCGGCAAGACGACGCTGGTGATGCGCCTGCTGCCGGAGCTGGCCCGGCGCGGGGTAACCGCCTCTACAATCAAACACGCCCATGACGGGTTCGATATCGACCAGCCGGGCAAGGATTCATACGAGCACCGCCAGGCCGGCGCGCGCGAGGTGCTGGTCGCCTCCAATCGCCGCTGGGCGCTGTTGCACGAAAACCAGCAGACGGCAGAACCCGATCTCGCCGGTCTGATCGCGCGGCTGTCGCCGGTCGATTTGGTGCTGGTCGAAGGCTTCAAGACCTATCCGCACGACAAGCTGGAAGTCCACCGTCCGGCGCTCGGCAAACCGCTGCTCTGCGCCGACGACCGCCGCATCATCGCGGTGGCCACGGATCAGGAGCTGGCCGGGGTGGCGCTGCCGATGCTCGATCTCGATGATGCGGCGGCGATCGCGGACTTCATCATCACCCATTGCGGGCTGGGCGCGGTCACGCGCTCGGGCGTGGCCTGATCATGGCGCAACTTTCCGACGACTGCTTTGCCTTCGGTGGCGAGTTGATGCGCAGCGAGGCAGCCCTGGCCGAACTGCGCCAGCGATTGTGCCCGGTGGTCGAACCCGAAGACGTGCCGCTGCGCGCGGCGACGGGGCGCATATTGGCAGCCGACGTCACCGCCGAGCGCGCGGTGCCGCCACACGACAATGCCGCCGTCGATGGCTACGCGGTACGCCACACCGACCTGGCCGATGACGGGGAAACCCGGCTTGGCATCGGCGGGCGCATCGCCGCCGGACATCCGCTGGGCCATGACACGCGACCCGGCGAGGCCTACCGCATCTTCACCGGCGCGCCGATGCCGGACGGCCCCGACACCGTGCTGATGCAAGAGGATTGCAGGGTCGAGAACGGCAGCGTGATCGTGCCACCCGGCATCGAACGGGGCGCCAACCGGCGTTTCGCGGGCGAGGATATCGAAGCCGGAAGCGTCATTCTGAAGGCCGGCCACCGCCTGCGGGCGCAGGATATCGGCCTTGCCGCCTCGGTCGGACGCGCCCGGCTATCAGTCTACCGGCGGCTGAGGGTGGCGCTGTTTTCGTCCGGTGACGAGGTCCGCGATATCGGCGGCGCGTTGCCGCCGGGCTGCATTTTCGACGCCAACCGCTATTCCGTCGCCGCCCTGCTCGAGGGGCTGGGGTGCGAGGTCGATGATCTCGGCATCCTGGCCGACAGCGCGGACGCCATCCACGATGCGCTCGCCGCGGCCGCCGGCGAACATGACGTGGTCATGACGTCGGCCGGGGTGTCGACCGGCGACGAAGACCATGTGCGCGGCGCAGTCGAGGCGCTGGGCCGGATTCATTTCTGGCGCATCGCCATCCGGCCCGGCCGGCCACTGGCCTTTGGCCAGATTGACGGCACCCCGTTCATCGGGCTGCCCGGCAACCCGGTGGCGGTGATGGTGACCTTCATGCGTTTCGCCCGGCCGGCGCTGCTGCTGCTGGGCGGCGGCACCAATATCGAACCGGCGCTGTTCCGGGTGCCTGCGGCGTTCGGCTACGACAAGAAAGCGGGCCGCCGGGAATGGCTGCGCGCCTCGCTTGCGCCGGGCGCCGACGGCGCGCTTCAGGCTGAGAAATATGCCCGCGGCGGGGCCGGCATATTATCGTCGATGGTGGCCGCCGACGGGCTGGTGGAGCTGGCCGAGGAGTTGACCCGGATCGAGCCCGGCAGCATGGTCGATTTTTTGCCGTTCAGTGAGGTGAGTTGATGCGCCTGCTCTATTTCGGATGGGTACGCGCCAAGATCGGCGTCAGCGGCGAAACCATCGATCCGCCCGATGGCGTTGACGATGTGCGCTCGCTGGTCGACTGGCTGAGCGCGCGCGGCGGCGGCTATGGCGAAGCGCTCGGCGACACCACCGCGATCCGGGTGGCGGTGAACCAGGAGCTGGCCGAGCTTGATGCCGCGATCGCGGCCGGGGACGAGGTTGCGCTGTTCCCGCCGATGACCGGAGGCTGAGCGCGATGATCAAGGTCCAGCAAGAGGATTTCGACGTCGGCGCTGAAATCTCCGGGCTGACCGAAGGCAACACCAGCATCGGCGGGCTGGCCTGCTTTGTCGGGCTGGTGCGCGACCTGGCGGGCGAAAAACCGATCTCCGCCATGACGCTGGAACATTACCCGGGCATGACGGAACGCCAGCTTGAGCAGCTTGAGCAGGAAGCGCGCCAACGCTGGACCTTGATGGATGTGCTGATCATCCATCGCTATGGGCGGCTGGAACCGGGCGATCGCATCGTGCTGGTCGCCACCGCGTCCGCCCACCGCGAGGCGGCGCTGGAAAGCTGTCACTTCCTGATCGACTGGCTGAAGACCAAGGCGCCGTTCTGGAAACTGGAAGACACCGGGAGCGGCGCTCAATGGGTCTCGGCGCGCGACGAGGACGACTCGGCCGCCGAGCGCTGGAAGGACAAACCCTGACTCCGCGCCGCAGCCTATCCGACCGCGGAAGGCGACGAAGACGGCCAAGCCGAAGAATCGTAACACGCTGAATATTCACGCGGTTTGCCGGGCAACTTAAAATACCGTAGCGTTATCATGGACAACGGCGAGCGTGGATATGAAGCGACTCGAAGGAAAGGTCGCCATCGTTTTTGGGGCCGGGCCCAATATTGGCGGTACTATCGCCCATTTTCTGGCGCGCGAAGGCGCCCGGGTCGCGGTCAGCGATATCAACCGGGACGCCGCCGAAAAGACCGCGGACTTCATCACCGGGCATGGCCATGAGGCGATCGCGTTGGCCGGCGATGCGATGGACGAGGCCGCGGTCGCCCAGATCGTCGGCGATACCGTAGCGCGCTATGGCGCGCTCGACGTCATCGTCAACATGGCGGGCAAGGTGCATTGGAGCTCGGTGCTCGACATGGACCTCGACGCCTGGCGCGAAGCCGTGCTGAGCTTTCCCACCGCCGGCATGCTGACCACCAAGCACGCCGCCAAGGCGATGATCGCGGGCGGCCGGGCGGGCAGCATCATCCATCTTCTTTCAACAGCGGCGCATTTCGGCGAGGCATCGGGGGCGGCCTATTGCACCGCCAAGGCTGGGCTGTTGAACCTGGCGCGCTCGGCGGCGATGGATCTTGCCCATGACGGCATCCGGGTCAACACGATCACGCCCTGCGCGATGGAGCACCAGCTCTGGACCAAGATGAGCGAGGAAATCTTCGATCCCGAGTTCGAGCGCCCCGACCGCCGGTCGTTCTATTCGCGCGACGACTATCTGAAGATGATCCCGCTGGAGCGTTTCCCGCGCGCGTCGGACCTGGGCTGGGCGGCGGTGTTCCTGGCCTCGGATGAATCGGGCTTCCTGACAGGCATGGATATTCCGGTCGATGGCGGGCTGCGCTTCAAGTACCCGACCTGGCGGCCCGGCGATTACACCGGGGTCAACGTCCCGGACTACGCGAGCAGCATCAATCGGACCGAATATGGCGAGGAAACCGAAAAGCTCATTGATAACAAGGATCGTGACACATGACCGAGAACGCGCAGGGAGAGGGGCGTGCCGAGGACCTTCGGGCGCTGTCGCGAACCGGCCGCGACACCCCGATGGGCGCGTTGCTGCGCCAGTTCTGGCAGCCGGTGGCGCAATCGAGCGACGTCGCCCCCGGCAAGGCCCGGGCAATACGCCGGCTGGGCGAGGACCTGACGCTTTATCGGGGCGAGAGCGGACAGCCCCATCTGATCGGTGGGTTCTGCGCCCACCGGCTGACCCGGCTGCACACCGGCTGGGTCGAGGGCGAGGAAATTCGCTGCGTCTATCACGGCTGGAAATACGACAGCGCCGGCCAGTGTACCGAGATGCCGGCCGAACGCGAGGGGCTGTGCCAGACAGTTCGCATCGACGGCTACCCGGTACATGAATATTGCGGGCTGATCTTCGCCTATATGGGCGAAGGCGAGGCGCCGGTCTTCGACCTGCCGCGCAAGGACGTGTTCGAGATGCCGGACCGGCTCTACTTCACGCGCGACCAGATCTGGCCATGCAACTGGCTGCAACAGGTGGAGAATTCGCTGGACGCGACCCATGTCAGCTTCGTGCATCAAAAGGGCCGCGTGGGGCGCTTCGGCGATGCCGTCACCCCGGCGATCCCCAAGCTCGATTACACCGAGACCGAATCCGGCATTCGCCAGGTGGCGACCCGGGGCGAGGGCAATGTGCGGGTCAGCGACTGGACCTTCCCCAACAACAATCACATCCTGATCCCGAGCATCCGAGGTGATGACCGGTGGATCGATATCGCAATCTGGTTGGTGCCGATCGACGACGAGACGACGACCCGGCAACAAATTTATTCGGTCCCGTCGCTGAATGTCGAGGCCGACCGGATGATCACCGAGCATTTCGCGAAACACGTCACCTACAACCCCGCGGATCACCATGACACGCTGTTCGTGGATGACGAATATCCCGAAGAAACCCTGCTGCGGCTGACCTCGGCGCAAGATTACGTCGCGGCGGTGGGCCAGGGAGCGATCGTCGACCGCACGGCCGAGCGGCTCGGCACGTCCGACGCCGGCATCGCGACGCTGCGCCGTATCCTGCTGCGCGAAATGCACCAGATCCAGGCCGGCGCGCCGACCAAGCAATGGCACAAGCGGGACCAGAGCGAGGAACTTCTGGTGCCTGAGACCGAGGCCAGTGCGGGTTGAGGTTATTTCCGCCGGTGCCGACTTAACCGGAAACCAAAAATATCAGGCCGCTGAATCAGCAGCAGCCGGGGCGCGGACCAGCGCGTCGAAATCTTCCATCAGCCCCTTGGTGACCGCGCCGACGGTGAATTCCATGTCGTCGATGCGCCCGACCGGGGTGACTTCCGCGGCCGTCCCGGTGACGAAAATTTCATCGGCCGAGCTGAGTTCGTCCGGCATGATGGTGCGTTCGACGATCTCGATCCCGCGGGCGCGTGCGAGCGCCATCACCGAACGCCGCGTGATGCCATCCAGGAAACAGTCAGGCGTCGGCGTATGCAGAACGCCGTCAATGAGCAGAAAAATATTCGCCCCGGTGGTTTCCGCCACATGGCCGCGCCAATCGAGCATCAACGCGTCATCAAAGCCGTTCGTCTCTGCGTCGTGCTTGGACAAGGTGCAGATCATGTAGAGCCCGGCCGCCTTGGCGTGGACCGGCGCGCATTCGGGCGACGGCCGCTTCCACAGCGCGCTTTTCAGCGCGATCCCCTTAAGCCGCGCTTCAGGCGAGAAATAGGACGGCCATTCCCACACCGCGATGGCCAGATGAATCGCCGATTGCTGCGCCGAGACGCCCATCATTTCACTTCCGCGCCAGGCCACCGGACGTACATAGGCGTCGTCGTAGCCCTGGGCCTTGACGGTTTCCAGGGTTGCGCTTTCGATCTGCTCAAGCGACCAGGGAATGGTGAAGCCGAGCTGGCTGGCGGAGTAAATCAACCTCTCGCTATGCTCGCGCAGCTTGTACAGGCGGCCGTTATAGACGCGTTCGCCCTCGAACACGCAGCTCGCATAATGCAGGCCATGACTGAGCACATGCGGGCGCACGTCGCGCCACGGACACAGCGCGCCATCATACCAGATTTGTCCGTCCTGATCGTCGAATCCGAGCATGAAACCTGTGCCCTTTCTGGCTGTGAAGCCATTATTTTACCGGACCGTCGGGTTAAGCCCGCGCCCGGATTTAGGTTGCCCTGCGTATCATTAGGGGGCATATATGTCAACATGACTGACATAAAACCCGTCGTCAATCCGCTGTTTCTGCGCGACGAGGAATTGCGCCAGGGAATTGAGTTGGTGTTTTACGCCTATCGCGACTTTACAGCGGAGCCTGATTCAATCCTATCGCGCTACAAGTTCGGCCGCGCCCATCACCGCGTGATCTATTTCGTCGGCCGCAATCCGGGAATCACGGTGTCCGAGTTGCTCGAAATCCTGCGCATCACCAAGCAGAGCCTGTCGCGGGTACTGAGCCAACTGGTGCGCGAAGGGTTCATCACCCAGCAGCCAGGTCCGCGCGACCGCCGCCAACGCCTGCTGGAATTGACTCCGGCGGGCAACGAACTGGAACGCCAGCTTTCACACAGCCAGCGCGAGCGGATCGCCCGGGCCTATCGCGAGGCCGGCGCCGAAGCCGTCGAAGGCTACCGCAAGGTGATCCTTGGCATGATCAACGAGGATGACCGGCGCAAATTCCTCGACCGCGACGCCGCGACACCGAAGCGC
>JAZFSB010000022.1:0-4052 GCA_036445935.1 Alphaproteobacteria bacterium
GTGGCCAGCCGGCGGTGTGCATGACCAGGCCCGGCCGGTGCTTTTCCGGATCGACCTCCCACAGCTCCTTGATGCCGATGCCGTAGGTCTGCGGTTCGGCGTCCGCGCGCAGATCGAAACGTTCCATCAGCTGCTTGCCCAGGCTGCCGCGACAGCCCTCGGCGAACAGCGTGTAGCGCGCGAGAAGCTCCATGCCGGGCTGGTAGTTGGGGCCCTGCTCGCCGTCCTTGGTGATACCCATGTCGCCGGTCGCGACACCTTTGACCGTGCCGTCTTCGTGATAAAGCAGCTCGGCGGCGGCGAAGCTCGGAAAGATCTCGACCCCCAGCGCCTCGGCCTGCTCACCCAGCCAGCGGGTGAAATTGCCCAGGCTGATGATGTGATTGCCGTGATTGCACATCACCGGCGGCAACAGCGCCGTGGGCCAGGAAATTCCGCCCTTGGGCCCCAGAAACAGGAACTTCTCATCGGTAACCGGCGTGTTGAGTGGCGCGCCGCGATCTTTCCAGTCGGGAAACAGCTCATCAAGGGCGCGCGATTCGAACACCGCACCGGACAGGATATGGGCGCCGACCTCCGATCCCTTCTCAAGCACGCAGATAGAGACCTCGCGATCATGTTCGGCGGCAAGCTGGGCAAGCCGGATCGCCGCTGACAGCCCGGCCGGCCCAGCACCGACGATGACGACATCCATCTCCATCGATTCGCGTTCCATGCAAGCTCGCTCCTGCCCCTGATTACTGTTCCGTTCGATGCGCCGAGTTCTACCGGACCCTGGCGGCACGTGCTAGCCTTGCGCCATGTCCGAAGATAACGCGGCGCTGGCCCTTCTCAAATTTTACGTTGATGCCGGCGTGGACGAGGCGCTGGACGAAGGCCCCATTGACCGGCTGGCGCCGCCGGAGCCAACGCCCGAACCCGCCATCATGCCGGAAGCACCGACCGCCACGCCGCAAGCAAGGCGCGCCACCGAACTTACCTCGCGCGATGAGATCACCCGCAACGCGCGGGCGGCGGCGGCCGGCGCCGACACGCTTGAGGCGTTGCGCGACGCCCTCGCCGCGTTTGAGGGCTGCGCCCTGAAAAAAACCGCCGCCAATCTGGTGTTCGGCGACGGCAATCCGGACGCGGCCTTAATGTTCGTCGGCGAAGCGCCGGGCGCCGAAGAGGACCGCCAGGGCGTGCCCTTCGTCGGCCCGGCAGGCAAGCTGCTCGATCGCATGCTGGCGGCGATCGGGCTCGACCGCGATGCCGCCTATATCAGCAACATCCTGCCCTGGCGTCCGCCCGGCAACCGCTCGCCGACCGACGCCGAAACCGCCGCGTGCCTGCCCTTCATAGAACGCCATATCGAACTGGTGGGACCGAAAATCCTGGTGCCAGTCGGCGGCACCGCCGCAAAGACCCTGCTGGGCACCACCCGGGGGATCATGCGGTTGCGCGGGCGCTGGTTCACCTATGAGAGCCTGCATATGACAGCGCCGATCCCGGCCCGGCCTATCCTGCATCCGGCCTATTTGCTGCGCACGCCAGCGCAAAAACGCGAAACCTGGATGGATTTGCTGGAGATTCGCGCCCGGCTGGACGGCGACGAGGGTGGCGCCTAGCCGTTATGGGCTTGCACGCGACTTAGCGAGACGTTAACCATCAAGAGCATTATATAGCGGCGTCGAAATGCCCGTATCGAAATGCGGTGGGGGAGTTATTGGGGGCAGGTCGTTTGCGTAATCAACTGGCAACGCTTTTCGCGGTATCGCTGATCGCCGCGTTGGCATCGTTTGGACCCGCCACACCGGCGGCGGCGAATGATACGGCTGCGCGCGCCACCCTGCCCGCGCCGCTAGGCGATGCCGATGTCGCGCGCTACCGGCGCATCTTCGAGTTGCAACAGGGCGGGCGCTGGAAACAGGCCGACCGCGAAATCGCGAAACTCAAAGACCGGCTGCTGCTGGGACATGTCGATGCGCAGCGCTATCTGCACCCGCGAAAATACCGGTCGCGCTTTCGCGAACTGGCCGCCTGGCTGCGCGATTATGCCGACCATCCCGAAGCAAAGCGGATCTACAAGCTGGCCATGCGCCGCAAGCCGCGACGCGCCCGCGCGCCGCGCCCGCCGGCCCGGCTGGGCAGCGCAACCTACAAAGATGCGAGCGGACAGGATGTGGTGCGCCGCCGCTTCAACCGGCAAACGCGCCGCGTGCTTTACCGTATTCGCGCCCTGGTCCGACGTGAACGGTTGACAACGGCCGAAAAATACCTCGACCGTGCCCGGGCGAAGTACGGGCTGCGCCGTGAGGCAACCGCGGCTGGCCTTGGCCGTATCGCCGCAGGCTGGTTCTATTACGGGAAAGACCAAAAAACCCTGAAGCTGGCCGCGCGCGCCGCCGCCCTTTCGCGCGGCCACGCGCCCACCGCTCATTGGTATGGGGGGCTGGCCGCCTACCGGTCTGGACAATTTGAAAAAGCCGCCGATCATTTCGAAGCCATTTACAGCACCAGGGGCCTGGCGTCCTGGTCACGCGCAGCCGCCGCGTTCTGGGCGGCCCGCGCCAATATGGCCGCACGCCGGCCGGCCCGGGTAAGCGGCCTGCTGCGGACCGCCGCCGTTGAGCAACGGACCTTCTACGGCATCCTGGCGCGGCGCCTGCTGGGCGTCGATTCGCCGTTCAACTGGGACCGGCCGATCCTGTCGACGGACGACGCCAAGTCGGTCATGACCGATGCCCGGGCGCGCCGGGCGCTGGCCCTGTTGCAGGTCGATCAGCCCGTCCGCGCGGAAACCGAACTGCGGCTGATGGCGCGCAGCGGAGGTCCGGAAACCCGTACCGTCCTGCTGGCCATCGCCGACCGACTCGGCCTGTCCTCGCTGGCCTTCCGCACCGCGACCCGGCTCGCCGCCAGCGGCGGCAGGGTGGTCGAGCGCGGGCTCTCTCCGGTGCCGCGCTGGCGACCCAGCAACGGGTTCATCATCGACCGCGCGCTGATCTTTGCCGTGATGCGCCAGGAATCGGCGTTCAATGTCCGAGCCCACAGCCATGCCGGCGCGCGTGGGCTGATGCAGCTCATGCCGGGAACCGCGGGCTACATGGCCAATCGCCGGTTCCGGGGCCGCAACCGGCAACGGCTGTACGACCCGGTACTGAATGTCACGCTTGGCCAGAAATATCTGCGCTACCTGCTGAAACACAACACGGTGCAAGGCGACATGTTCCACTTGGCGGCCGCTTATAATGGCGGACCCGGCAATCTCGCCAAATGGCGCCGCCGGGTCGGCCGCCTGTCGCGCGACCCACTGCTGTTCATCGAAAGCGTTCCATCGCGTGAGACGCGCAATTTCATTGAGCGCGTGCTGGCCAATCTCTGGCTCTACCGCGAACGATTCAACCAGGAAGCTCCTTCGCTTGACGCGCTGGCCGCGGGCCGGGCGCCGGTCTACAAGTCGATCGACCGCGCGCTGGTCGCCAAGACCATCAGCAATGCCCGGAATTGATGAGAACATCCCGTTTCAGCCCGTCCGCATCGCGGTGTTGACGGTATCGGACACGCGGACCGAGGAAACCGACCGCTCCGGCGCGCTACTGGCCGAAAAGCTGACCGACGCCGGTCACCTGCTGGCCGACAAAATCATCGTCAAGGATGAACAGGATTTGATCGCGGCACAGCTTCGTCAATGGATCGCCGACCCAGAAGTCGAGGTGGTGCTGGCGACCGGCGGCACCGGCGTTACCGGGCGCGACGTCACGACGGAAGCTTTCGCCAGTGTCTACGAGAAGGAAATACCGGGCTTCGGCGAGCTGTTCCGGATGCAGAGCTACCAGACCATCGGGACCTCGACCATCCAGTCGCGCGCGACCGCGGGCGTCGCCGGCGGCACCTACCTGTTCGCCCTGCCCGGCTCCACCGGCGCCTGCCGCGACGCCTGGGAAGGTATACTGCACAGCCAGTTGGACCTCCGCCACAAGCCGTGCAACTTCGTCGAACTGTTCGACCGGCTTACCGAACGCTAATTCCCCACCCCTAAATCCTCCACGCTGTCGACATCGGCCAGTTCC
>JAZFSB010000023.1:0-2348 GCA_036445935.1 Alphaproteobacteria bacterium
GTGTCGATGCCGGCGCGCTCCATGTCGTGGATAGCGACCAGGGTGGCGGCATCCTGCGCGTCTTCCAGGAATTCGGGCGCCAGGCGCCAGATTTCGCTGGCGCGGACGCGCGGCGGCACCATGGCCAGGAGCCGCGACCGATCGACCAGCCAGTCGGGCTGCACGTAGCTGCCGACCACGGTGGTAGGTAGAAGTTTATCGCCCATCGCTGCCTGTTCCCCGCGCGCGCTTTGATCGATACTGCGGCCTCCTGAAAAAGCCCGCGCGGAAGGAATAACGATGATCGAGCTTTATCACAACGGCATGTCGACCTGTTCGCAGAAGGTCCGCTTCACGCTGGCCGAAAAGGGCCAGGACTTCACCTCGCATCATTTCAACCTGCGCGCCGGCGACCAGCACCAGCCGGAATATCTCAAGCTCAACCCGAACGGGGTGGTGCCGACCATCGTGCATGACGGCAAGGTGGTGATCGAATCCGCCGTGATCGACGAATATCTCGACGACGTGTTCCCCGACCCGCCGCTGCGCCCCGCCGCTGCACACGGTCGTGCCCGCATGCGCATCTGGGTCAAACAGCTGGACGAGGGGCTGCACGCGGCCAGCGCGACCATCAGCGCCTGTATCGCGTTTCGCTACCAGTTCATCGAGGGTAAGACGGAAGAGGAACTCAAGCGCGCGCTGGACGGCTATGTCGATCCGGTGAAGCGCCACCGCATGACGGAAAACGTCATGAAGGGGGTGGACTCATCCTTCTTTCGCCCGGCAATCCGCCGCGTGGTCAAGATGCTGGACGACATGCAGGCGGAACTGGCAGACGGCGACTGGCTGGCGGGCGACGCGTTTTCGCTGGCCGATATCGCCTTCACGCCCTACGTCAACCGGGTCGCTCACCTGCAACAAGGCTGGCTGATCGACGACCGCCCGGCGGTCGCCGGCTGGCTGGCCCGCGTCCAGGCCCGCCCGGCATACCAAAAAGCCATCGCCGACTGGTTCAACCCCGACTTCCTGTCCCTGATGGAACGCACCGGCGGCGACAGTTGCGATCCGATCAGGGCGATCCTGGCCGAGGGGTGAGAACGGCTTCTCAATCGTCCTCCGGCGGTTCGCCGCAGACTTGCTCGTAGCGATATCGTTCCTTGATCAGGCCGTTATAGTCGAAGATATCCAGGATGGCCTCGAAGGCGGGGCGCGTGATCTCGACATGCGGCGTCCAGCAACCGAGCTGCTGATAGGTCGCGATGCAGCTGGCGAGAACCTCTTCGTCGATATCGGGGAAATACGGTTTTTCCGCCCTGGCGATCTCGGCGGCGGGTGTGTCGTTCATATAGGCCCTGGTTTTCCTGTAGGCGCGCATGAACGCTTTCGCCATATCCGACTCCAGCCAGTCGCGCGTCGCCGCCAGGCTGGAAAATCCGCAAGGTCCGATCTGTTTTCCGATCTGGGCCACGACATGTCCGACGCCATCGGCTTCCAGCTGCTGCGGAAACGGCCCCTGCTGCTGAACGTACTGCCCCTGACCGTCGCGGAAGGCCGCGTCGATAGCGGCGGCGCCGCCGGGGTTGATGGGTTTGATCCGGTCGTAATCGATGCCCGCCTTGTGACAGGCATATTTGAACATGGCCAGCGGCTGGCCGCCGCCGAACAGGACCACCTCGGCGCCTTCCAGCTTGTCCCATGTGAAGTCGGGATCGGCCTTGCGTCCGGTCAGGAAGAACCCGTCCATTTCGTTGATCTGGGCGAAATGCACCGCGCTCGGCGCCTCGCCCTTGTTGAGCGCCCCGAACCCGTTGCTCAGCGCCGATTGCACCACGTGGGCGGAGCCGTTCTCCAGCGCCTCGATCGCGGAGGCGCCGGGCAGCGATACCGACCAGTCAGGATCGAGTCCCTCGGCTTCGAGAAAACCGCCCGAGATGGTCGAGATGAGCGGCGAGTAGAACGCGGAAAACAGGGTGAATTGGATGTTGATTCTGGCCAAGTCTTTCTCCTTAGGTCTCACCATCGTTCCGAAGCACCAGCGCGCCGAACATCTGGGCGGCGCGTTCCCAGTTCACGCCATGATGCGCCGCGCCGCCCATCAGGTTGCGGTGCTGACGCGCGATCGGATTGCCTTCGTAGAGCAGCCTGCCGCCCCCGGCGTTGAGCAACCGGGTTCCGGCTTCGAGTGAGGTCAGGCAGGCATAGGCCACGTTGCGCCGCGCGGTTGCGAGGTCCAGCTGGGAAAGGGTCTCGTGCCGTTCCAACCGCCGCATGGCATCGCGGATGGTGTTGAGATAAAGCGCCTCGGCCGCGTCGATTTCGACATGGCAGCGCGCCGCGAGGATCTGGGTGCCCTCCTGTCCGCCGATCGA
>JAZFSB010000024.1:0-4664 GCA_036445935.1 Alphaproteobacteria bacterium
TAATGACGCGGATATATAGGGAATCGCCGGGCCTGTGCGACCCCTCATAGGGCTCGATCAGAAATCCACCCAGGCCCCAGTCCAGCGTTTCGTATCTCTCGCCGTCGAATTCGATGGTAATGGGACGGACGGTCAGCCTCTTGTCGCGCCGCCGTTCCGATATTTTGGTGCCGATCACCCTCATCGCGCCTCTCCGGTCCGTCGCGAAGTTTCGAGCACAAAAATAGGCCTCTGACCGTTAACAAGTTGTTAAGGATTTTGTTCTGGCTGGTGGCTGAACAAACCGCCATTTATTGATTTTCGAGCCGCGCAAAGGCCCATTTGATCTGGCCGGCGCCGTTCTGGGTGGCCGATGACACGACGATCTGCCGACTGCGCTTGACCCCGTCGCGATCCCCCAGATAGACGCTGTCCTGCAGCCCGACCACCCCGCCGCTGGCGCGGAACCGCCAGCCCATGCCGCTGGGGAGGCGCAGCAGGACCGAACGCCCGTCCTGGCTCATCGACGCACTGACCAACGGGTGCAAGTGAAAGCGCGTGGTGAACTTGCGCGCGCCCTTGCCGGTCAGGTTGTCTTCGCCACGCACATCGCCGCCATCGCCATCGACGAACAGGCGGCGCTGGTGGACCATCGAGAAAGGCCGGGCATAGCCGTCATGGCTGGCTTCCAGCCAGGTATCGCTATCGGCTTCGTTGCGATCGACCAGGACGTTTTCCGCACGGTCGCCGATGCCGCTATCGGGCAGCAGAAAGGCCGAATTGACGTCCTCGACCGCGACCGTTGAATGGGCCGCGGTGGTGCGCTGGGCGACCCGCCATGACGCGCTGTCGCCCCGGTGTGCGCCGCAATTGACCACCAGCCGTTCCTTGCCGACGCTGAGCTCGAAGCTCAGCGTGCCGGCATGCGCGTTGTCATCCTGATCGACCGGCGCGGCGTATCCGGTATCCATGATCAGCAGCGTGCGGTTGGCGGTGATTCGCTCGAATCCGACATGGGTGGCCGAGGAGAGCGGTTTGCCCCGCCCTTCCGACCGCGTCAGCACCACGTCGATCAGCCAGTCCTCGTCCTCGTCGCTGCCGTTGAACAGCGCTAGCTTGCCATCGCCGTGGCGGAAAAAGCGCAGCATTGGGGCCATCCGGTCGATTGCCGTTTGCAGCGCGGTCGGGGTCTCGTGGTCGCCATCGCGCAGCGCCGCGCGCACGTCGGTGAGATGACGCAGCACGGCAAGCTGCGCCGAGGGGTTGCGCGAAATATGGCCGCCATCGCCCAGCACCTGGGTGGCGATCTCGGTCTCCAGAATCTTCAGCCAACGTTCCAGCCGACGGCCGCCATCGAGCGCCAGCGAGGCCAGGATCAGCCCCTTGATCGCGTCGATGCGCGGCGTGCCGGGCGCGGCGAAGCGGACCACGCGTTGAAGATGGCGAGCCTGGGCGCGCAGGCTGCGATGGAACGTGTCGCGGAAGGCGTCATCCGCCCCGGTGGTCAGGAATTCCGCTTGGGCCAGCCAGTTGGCCAGCCTGGCGCCAATCACGTCGGGCCGCCAGGACAGCGCGCGCCATTCGCCCTCGGTCTCGATCCAGCGTGCGACCAGCGCGCGGGCGCGGGCGCGGGCTGCCTCACTGCCGACGGCGCGCAGATCGCGCAGCCAGTCGAACCCGGCGACGTCGGCCAGCCAGCGCGCCGAAACATCGGCTGCCTGCCACGGCGTATCGGCTTCGCGCAGGGTCCTACCGGCGAAGACAAAATCGCCATCCACGATGCGCTGGCCGCGACTGGCGTTGCCCGGCCACAGATCGACGGTGATTGCCGCCGGCGGCGCGGCCGGAACCCGGCGCAGCCGCGCGCGATACAGCCGGCTGGCGTACCAACCCCGCCGCAGCGCATAGCGCACGCGCCGCCAGCGCCAGCGCGCCATGCGATGGCTCAGGGACGGTCTTGGTTCCCTATCCGCCATGAGGGTTCACACGGCCGGCCCGGAGATCGGAAAGCGCTTCAGCCACCCCGCAGCCCGCGAATATTGTCCGCGTAAGCTTGCGGCCCGCCGGAAAAGGTGGCGGTGCCGGCGACCAGCACATCGGCGCCAGCATCCACCGCCAGCTTCGCGGTTTCGACATTGATGCCGCCATCGACCTCAAGATCGATCGCCCGCCCGGTGGCGTCGATCATGGCGCGGACGGCGCGGATCTTGTCGAGCTGCGACGCGATGAAGCTCTGCCCGCCAAAGCCAGGATTGACCGTCATCAGCAGCACCAGATCGACCAGGTCCAGCACGCCGGCGATGGCGTCGGCCGGCGTCGAGGGGTTGAGCGATACTCCGGCCCGGACGCCGGTCGAGCGGATGAGCTGGAGCGTGCGATGCAGGTGCGGACCCGCCTCGGCATGGGCGGTGATGATATTGGCGCCGGCGTCGGCGAAAGCCGCGACGTAAGGATCGACCGGGGTAATCATCAGATGCACGTCGAACGGCAGATCGGTTGCCGCCCTGAGCGCTTTGACCACGCCGGGACCGATGGTGATGTTGGGCACAAAATGCCCATCCATGACATCCATATGGATGTAATCGGCGCCAGCCGCCGCAACCGCGCTGATTTCCTCGCCCAGACGGGCGAAGTCGGCGGACAGGATCGATGGGGCGATGCGGACGGGTTGTTGTGGCACGATAATCTCTTGGTTGCGTTTTGACCGAAACTATATGAAATGCCCCGGCTTTTCCACGCAAACTAAATCCCCCTAACCGGGCTTCACCAGTCGGGCGATGTAGAACCCGTCGATACCGCCTTCGGCCGCCAGGTGGCATGGCAGGGTGCGGACATCGCCCCGTCGGGTCAGTATCTCCTCGCCCAGCCCGACCTCGCCCGGCGTGACCGGTAGCCGTTTCAGATCAGGCCGGATGGCAAGCAGCCGGTTGATGATTTTTGGCCCTTCCTCGGGCTGCAGCGAACAGACGGCGTAAACCAGCACGCCGCCCGGCGGCAGGGCCCGCGCCGCGGTCTCGATCAACTGGCCCTGCAGAATAACCAGCCGTGCTACGTCTTCCGCGCCCTTGTTGTGCGCGATGTCGGGGTGGCGGCGCAGCGTGCCGGTCGCCGTGCAGGGCGCATCCAGCAGGATGCCGGCGGGCGGTGTATCGGGCCGCCAGTGTCGCGCGTCGGCGGTGATGGTGCCGGCGGTTAGATGCAGCCGCGTCATGTTTTCACGCAGCAGATCCAGTCGGCTGTCCGCCCGGTCGACCGCGGTCACGAGTGCTCCCGCCGCGGCAAGCTGTGCCGTCTTGCCGCCCGGCGCCGCGCACAGATCGACCACGCGCGCAGCGTCGCCGCCGTCCAGCGCCGACAGCAGCAGCCGCGCCGGCAGGGCGGCGGCTGCATCCTGTACCCACCATGCACCTTCGGTGAAGCCAGGCAGGCCGGTAACGTCGGCCGTTTCGGCAAGCCGGACAGTTTCCGCCCCGATGACGGTGCCGCCGAGCCGCTCGGCCCAGCCCGGCGCGTCGTCCTTCACGGTCAGGTCGAGCGGCGGCGGGCGCAGATGTTGGGCTGCGATGGCGCGCGTCGCTTCCTCGCCATAGGCCGCGACCCAACTTTGCCAAAGAAAGTCCGGCGTGTTGAGGCGGGCCGCGTCCTGAGCGGCGAAAAGGGCTGGCCCGTCGGCCGCGATGCGGCGCAGCAAGGCATTGATCAGCCCCTTGTGGCTGGTCCGGCCGATGCGCTCGGCGAGCCGGACGGCGGTATCGACCACCGCATGGGCGGGCGAGTCGAGCACCAACAACTGGACCGCGCCGATCCGCAGAATGTTCCGCACCGCGGCCAGCGCCTCGGGCAAGGGCCGGTTCAGCCGAGCGGCGATCAGCTCGTCGACCTGACCCAGACGGCGCAATGTGGTCGCCACCAGAAGCCGGGCAAAGGCGCGGTCGCGCGGGGTCAATTCGGCAAGCGCGCGGCTCTTGCGCAGCGAATCATCGAGCGCCGCCCTCTGGCGCAGCACGGAATCCAGCAGGTTTATCGCGGCAAGCCGGGCGGCGAGGCCGGCGGAGTCAGCATCGCGGACAGGGGGACGGGACATGGGGCTACTTTATCGTACGGCGCGTCGAAGCGACAGCGGCGGCGCCGTCAGTCCCACGGGCCAATGGCGCCCGCCATCTGGCGCAGCGCCTGCACCCGGTTGGCGGTGTCGGGATGGGTTGAAAACAGGCTGTCCATGCTTCGCCCGTGCAGCGGGTTGATGATGAACATGTGCGCGGTCGCCGGGTGGGCCTCGGCTTCTTCATTGTCGATCGCCCGGGCGCCGCGTTCCATCTTTTCCAGCGCATCCGCCAGCCACAGCGGGTGACCACAGATCTCGGCGCCGGCGCGGTCGGCGGCGTATTCGCGGGTCCGCGATATCGCCATCTGCACCAGCATCGCCGCCATCGGCGCCAGGATCATGATCAGGATGGTGCCGACAAAACCCAGCGGGTTGTTGCGCCCGCCATGGCCGAAGAACATGGCGAAACTGGCCAGCATCGTTATTGCGCCGGCAATAGTCGCGGTGATGGTCATGATCAGCGTGTCGCGGTTCTTCACATGGGCGAGCTCATGCGCCATGACGCCGGCGATCTCTTCATGGCTCATCATGTTGAGCAAACCGGTGGTCGCGGCGACCGCCGCGTGTTCGGGATCGCGCC
>JAZFSB010000025.1:0-10305 GCA_036445935.1 Alphaproteobacteria bacterium
GCCTCGATCGGCAACAAGGGCGTTTCGCAGCGTATTATCACGGCCCCCTTCTCGCCGCTTGGCCATGACGCCCGCATCAAGTCCAAGAACGCCACCTGCGTCGCCCTGGCCACCAATCAGCCCGTGCATCCGACCCGGAACAAGGGCGACCTGATGCGCAAGACCAACGAGGAGCAGCCGTTCCACCCGATCTACAGCTACGCCTTCATCACCGACGCGGTGGAAGGGCTGATCGTCACCGACATCACCACCTTCAAGGATGGCGAGCCGCGCAACAATTTCGTCACGCGCGCGCTCACCTGGAATCCGGACGGGGTGCTCAACGGCGCGCGACACATCACCATCGCGGGCAGCAACTTCTATATCGCGACACCCAACGGCGTCGTCGTGCTCGATATGGATGATCCGCTGAAACCGAAAGTATCGGCGCAAATCCCGATCGCCGACGCGCGCGCGACCGCGCTGCAGTTCCGCTACCTACTGGTGACGGGCAAGGACGGGCTCAGCATCGTCGATGTCACCCACCCGGCGAAGCCCCGGATCGTGTCCGGCGCCCTGGTGCCGATGCAGGATGCCCAGCGCGTCTATATCGCGCGCACCATGGCCTATGTCGCGGCCGGCAAGCAGGGTATGGCCATCATCGATGTCGAGAAGATGGAACAGCCGGTGCTCAGGGAGTTCTTCACCGGTGGCGGCGTGATCAACGATGCCCGCGACGTCTTCGTCGCCTCGACCAACGCCTCGCTCTATGCCTATGTCGCCGACGGGGCCAACGGGCTGCGCGTCATCCAGCTTACCTCACCGGAAAGCCAGCCGCGCTTCTACGGCTTCAGCCCCGACCCGGTGCCGGAACTGATCGCCACCCGCAAAACGGCGCGCCCCGCCCTGTCGCTCTCCAAGGGGCTCGACCGCGACCGCGCGGTGGATGAAACCGGCAACCAGATCGCAATTTTCGGCCGCGTTGGCTCTCGCCCCTTCAATCTGAAGGAAATGCAGAATTTCTATCTCGACAAGAACGGCAAGCCCTGGCGCGTGACTGATGAGGTCCGCCAGCAGGACTACAAACCCGGCGCCCCCGGTAAGGAAGCCAACGTCAGGCGGCGCTAAGCCCCGGAAAACCGCACCGGAGACCTGTGCTATACTGTTGCCCGCATTAGCCGAGGAAACAGTTATGCCCGCCGAAAACGATGCTCTGGTGCTTGATCTCGTCGAATGGGTAGCCGCACAGCCCCGACCTTATGCGGAGGTCATGGAGGCTTGGCAAACCCATTGCCCCCGCCTCACTATCTGGGAAGACGCGCTTGATCTGGGCTATGTCGCGTGCGGACACCGCGATGGCGGCGCAACAATGGTCAGCGTCACGCCGGCGGGCCGTGAACTTCTGAGACAGGCCAGCCGCCTGCCCCAGACCCGCGCCGCCTGAACCCCGAATAAAAAAAGGGCGGGGTCTGAGCCCCGCCCTGTTGTGTCGTAAGAGCGCCGCCGATTACTTCGGCAGCGCCTTCTGAGCCGTCCTGAGAGCGGCAACGAAGGTGTTTGGATCGTAGCCCTCGTCCTTTTCCACGGCCTTATAGACACCGGCCAGCGCCTTGTTAATCGCACCGTACTGCGCAGCGTTTATTGCCCCGATGTCACGCATGGCCGAGGTAATCACACCAAGTGCCATGGTGGCTTGTTCGGCGCCGTGATAATCGACGTACTGGCCGCTGAGGCCGAATTGCACGACCCCCTTCAGCAAAGCGCTAAGATCGCCCTTGCCAAACCGACGGGCAGAGAACTTCTTGACCATCTGGCTGGTGACCCCGTGCAGCGCCTTGGCCTGTTCGGCGAGCGCCCCGTAGCTGGTCTGAGACGCCTTGTGCAACGCCAGAGCGCGGGTTTTCAGCGTATCGGCAAGCCCGGAATCGACGTGCCGCGTAATGATTTGCAGCATCAGCAGATTGGCGTCGTTAAGCCGCACCCGGCCGGGGCCAAGCCCTACCGTGCTCCGCGACTGCCACTTGTTGCCGCTCATCGGCCGGTGACAGGCCTGGCAGTCGAACAGAACCAGTTCGGGAAACAGCCCGTCGCGCCCGCGCTTCGGGTCCATCAGCGTCTCGAGCGCGGTATTCAGCGCAACGGCCTGGCCGATGGCCCAGACCTGCACCCCGTTCCACGAGCCCTTGCGCTTGCGGTAATCGGCATCGACCTTGAAATGAGCCGGCTGTAACGCGGTGAAAGTATCCAGCTCGAAACTCAACCGCGGATGGCCGGCGCCCATGATGCGGTGGGTCATGCGGTGCTGCTTGTCACCCAGATGACACCCGAGGCAAAGCTTGGCGCGGGTCTCCGGTCCAGCGGTCGGGAACAGACCGTTCCGGATATTGTTTTCATGACTGGCATTGGCCGCGATATGTGTGCCCACCCAGCGACCGGCGCCGCCGTGACACGCTTCGCAACTTACGCCGTCCGAAAGCTGAAAGGTGCGATGACGCCGCTTGGCCGGCACGTTGTCGGCATGACAGTCGAGGCACATATCCGCGGTCTCGGCGCTCTTGAGCCCCAGGTTCCGAGCGATCCGCTTAGAATCCTTGTTGAGCAAAACTTTATAGGCCTTGGCATGCTTGTCGCGACGTTGCCAGGTAACATATTCGTTTTGCAGGATATTCACATTCTTCCACGGCTGCGCCGCACCATGACAGGTACTGCCAGCACAGGAGAAAACTCCCATGTGAATATCTTTGTCGACTATGGGCAGGGGTGATTCCGCCATAGCCGGAAATGAAATCCCAATTACCAAAAAAGCGAGAAACCCTAGGTTTCGCCAGATTCTCTGAGTTGCACCCATGTTATGCATAGTGACCCTCCCAGCTGTTATTTTCGTGTCTGCTTCTTTATCCGAGCCGTATACCCTTTACGGGTGAAGGGATTTTAGCAGCGTAGACGAATAGGGGAAGGGCTTAAGCGCACCCTTGCACTACGCGCCCCGGCTATGCAAACCTTTCCGGCACGGCAACGATGGGCGATCTGCTGTTTATGGCGGTAACGGAAAGAAATTTTGCCGACATCCTGCGGGACCGGGGCGAGATCGGCGAGGCTGAACTGGCTCGCGCGGCCACGCTTGCCGCGACCACCGGCGAGCCACTGCATCTCGTGCTGTCCAAATTAGGAATTGTTGCGGAGGACGCGGTTTCGGACGCCGTCGCGGAAAGCCTGGGGCTCGCCAACGTCACGACGGCGGAATACGACGCCGCCCGGCCTCCCGCCGACGGGTTGAGCCTGGATTTCCTACAGACCAGCCGCGTGCTGCCGCTTTCCGAGGACGCCGCCTCGGTCGTGGTCGCGATGGCCAACCCGTTCGACGACGCAACAGTGCGCGCGCTGGAACTGAAGCTCGGCAAGCGCGTGGTTCGGCGTATAGCCGCGCCATTCGAACTCGACCGGCGGATCGCCCGGCTGCTTGGCCGTCCCGATGCGGCCAGGCAAGAGACGGCGGCGCCTGCCCAAGGGAACGATACAAGGGATGTCGATGTCCAGCGGCTTCAGGATATGGCCAGTGAAGCGCCGGTCATCCGGCTGGTCAATCGTATGATTGAAGACGCGATCGCCGCAAATGCATCCGATATTCATATCGAACCCGCCGACGGCGACAGCGCGGTGCGCTATCGCGTCGATGGTCTGTTGCGCCCGGTCATGTCCTTGCCGGCGGCACAGGCGGCCGCTGCCGCCAGCCGTATCAAGATCATGGCCGATCTCGACATTGTCGATCGGCGGCGCGCGCAGGACGGCAGATGCCGTGTCCATGTGCAGGGCCGCGCCATCGATATCCGCATCTCGGCGGTCCCGACAATTCATGGCGAAGGGCTGGTGCTGCGAATCCTGGATAAGGCCAGGGCGCCGCTCGATCTCGAACAGCTCGGCATGGCGCCCGACATTCGCGACCGACTCGCCAGCCTCATCGCCCAACGAAGCGGCATATTCCTGGTGACCGGCCCGACCGGCAGCGGCAAGACCACGACGCTCTACGCCGCCTTGCAGCGGCTCAACACCACGGAGCGCAAGCTGGTCACCGTAGAAGATCCGGTCGAATACCAGCTTGGCGGAATCTCGCAGATTCAGGTCAATCCGGTGGTAGGGATGGGATTTTCCGACATGCTGCGTTCGGTATTGCGACATGACCCCGACGTCATCATGGTCGGTGAAATTCGCGATATCGAAACCGCGCGCATCGCGGTCCAGTCGGCCTTGACGGGCCATGTCGTGCTATCGACGCTGCACACCAACGATGCGCCGGGCGCCATGGCCAGGCTGATGGATATGGGGATAGAGCCATTCCTGATCGCGTCCGCGCTCAACGGCGTCATGGCCCAGCGGCTTGCCCGGGCGCTGTGCGCCAACTGCAAACGCCCAATGCGCGCCCCCGACGAAGTGCGGCGCATGGCCGATGCGCTGGGCATCGGCTGGACCGACGACACGACCTGTTACGAGGCCGCGGGTTGCGAGGATTGCGGCGGCACCGGCTATAGCGGGCGCACCGCGATTTTTGAACTGTTGGAAGTGACCGACGGCCTGCGGGCTACCGTGCTGGACCGGCCCGACGGTAGGCGGCTGCGCATTGCCGCCGAACGCGACGGGCTGCGCTCACTGCGCCATGACGGCATGCGAAAAGTCATGGCCGGACTGACCACATTAGAGGAAGTCCTGCGCGTCACGCAGGAACAGTGAAAATGAGTCGCTTTCACTATCGGGTCATGACCCAAGACGGCGACATCGTCGAAGATGTCATGGAAGCCGCCAGCCGCGATGAGGTGGTCGCGCACATCCGCGAGAGCGGCCGACTGCCGATCGACATCGCAACCCTCGATCAGGACGCCATGCCCGGGGCGGTCACCAGCCCCGCGGCCGTCCGCGCCGGGACGCGAAGGCGCGGCGGGCGTCCCGACACCAAGGCGCTCTCCCTGTTCACGCGAAAGCTGGGCACCTTGCTCGACGCGGGCCTGACCTTGCCCCGCGCGCTATCCATTCTGGCCGGCACCGGCACAGCCGATGCCTCAGCGGCGTTGGCGCGCGATTTGCATCATCGAATTCGCGAAGGGGTGGCCCTGTCCGATGCCATGGACGCGCATCCCGACAGATTTGATCCGTTCTACCGGGCGATGATCCGGGCTGGCGAAGGCGCGGGCGCCCTGGGCGGAACGCTCGGCCGGCTGGCGGACTTTCTCGACAAGGCGGCCACGCTGCGCGCGGCGATTCGCTCGGCGCTGATTTATCCAACCATCCTGCTCGCCGCCGTGGTGGTCTCGATCGTGCTTCTGATCACGCTTGTTCTACCGCAGTTCGAAGCCCTGCTACGCGGCGCGCCGGGCGAATTGCCCGGAGCCACAAGGGCGGTCTTCGCGGTAGCTGATTTTCTGCGCGTTTGGGGCGGGGCGGTCCTTGGCGCCCTGTTGCTGCCCTATATCCTGGCCCGCGCGCCGGTCGGCGGGGCCGGGCTGAGGCGCTGGGGGGATGGCATGGCGCTGCGCCTGCCCCTGATCGGAGAGATGATCCGCATGACCGAGTTCGAGCGCATCTTCCGCTCGCTGGCGACGCTGACCGGGAACGGGGTGGGGCTGCCGCGCGCGCTGGAGCTGGTCGCGGCAATCGCGCAAAACCACCTGATCGCCGACGCCATTGCAACCGCCTATCCCGCTGTCAGGCGGGGCGAGCTGCTATCTGATGCGCTGGTCAGTCACAAGGCGGTGCCGCCGCTCGCGGTGCAGCTCATCCAGGTCGGCGAGGAAAGCGGTGCGCTCGACGCCATGCTGCTCAGGATCGCCGACATCTTCGCCGCCGAAGTCGAACTTACCCTGAAGCGTCTGGTCTCGCTGATTGAGCCCGCGCTGATTATACTGATCGGCGGTCTGGTTGCGACCATCGTCGTTTCGCTGCTCTCGGCAATCATGGGTATCAATGCGCTGGCGCTCTGACATGAAACAAAAATTCCCTCGACGGCGGACCGGCGGCTACACGCTGGTCGAGCTGCTGGTGGTTCTGGTTATTATCGGCCTGCTGATCGGCATCGTCGGTCCGATGGCGGTGCGCTACCTGTCGGTCGCCAAATCCGAGGCCGCGCGAATCCAGATGAAAAGCCTGTCGGTGGCGCTTACCCTCTACCGAATCGATCTCGGCCGGTTTCCGAGCAAGAGCCAAGGGCTCGCCGCGCTGCAAACCCGCCCGCCCGGTCTGGCCGGCTGGAACGGCCCCTATCTGGCGGGTGAACGCGTCCCGGCAGACCCCTGGGACCGGCCCTATATTTATGAGGGACCGGGCACCACCCCAGAGAGCTTTTTGCTCTCGACGCTGGGGGCCGACGGGGTGAAAGGCGGGGAGGACGAGAACGAGGACGTCGTCATCACCAAGTGAAACCAGGCGGAACAACCGGCATGGTCTATCGGCGACGGGACGAAGCGGCCTTCACACTGATCGAGATGACGGTCGACCTGCTGCTGCTTGCCGCCATCCTGTCCATCGTGCTGCCGAACATCACCAGCCTGTTCGGTGCGCCGTCATCGCACGATGCGGCCCGGCGGCTGACCGACGCCCTGGCGGAAGCCCGCGCCGAGGCTATCGCGGTCCGGCGCAGTGTCCGATTCTCGCTGAGCGGCGACCGCCGGTCCTGGCGCTATGCCGGGCGAACCGGGGACGCCGGCGGCGCCGCCCTGTCGCTGAGCGCGGCACCGCTTGGCGGTGCGCCCGCCATCGTCTTCTTTCCCGACGGGGGATCGACCGGCGGCCGCATCATTGTCGGTGACCGCGACGATCGCCGCGTGATCGCCGTCGGCTGGCTCAACGGCAAGATCGCCGAGGCGGCCGAGTAACGCACGATGACGCATCCAGCAAAGGGCCAGCACGGCCTTACCCTGATCGAGGTTCTGGTTGCGCTGGTGATGACCGGGCTGGTCGTCGGCGTCGCATTCCACCTGTTCGGCGGCGCGATCAAGGGCCATGCCAGGGCGGAGCACCTGACCATGGCCCTGATGGTGGCGGAATCGCGCCTCGCCGAAATCGGCGTCACGAGCAAACTGGAACCCGGCACGCAGAGCGGGCGCACCAAAAATGGTTATCGCTGGAAGACCGAAATCCGCCCGCTCAACGGAAAACCGGCAATCGGCACCACGCCGGTGCGCGCCTTCCAGGTCCTGGTCAGCGTCACTGGCGAACGCGGCGACGACCGGGCGGTAACGCTTGAAACCGTGCGGCTGCGGCCGCGGACGCGCGATGAATAGAGTCTTTCCGCTTCGCGTCAAATCGCACCAGTCCGGCTTTACACTGCTTGAGCTGCTGGTCGCGCTCACACTGCTCGGCCTGACCGTCGCCATGATCGTCTCCGCGTTGAATACCGGCCTGTTGGGCGCCGATGTAACCGCGAAACGCTCGGCGCGGCTGAACCAGGTTCGCGCGGCGCAGGTCGCGTTACGCCGCCATATCGAAGGCGCCCGTCCCGTCAACTGGGCCGACAACGCGCTGAGCAAGGTCGGCTTCGATGGGCGGACGGCCTCGGCGCGCTTCGTGTCGGTCCTGCCGCCCTGGCCCGGAAATGGCGGGCCGCATCTGGTGAGCGTCGCGCATGACGGTGACAGGCTGGTGATGAGCCGAAAAATTCATTCCGGAGAAAATCCTTCCTTTGATTTTTCCAGCCCCGTCAGCCGCACCATATTGCTGGAAGGCGTCAAGGCGATCCGGTTCGGCTATTTCGGCCCGGAAAACCCACGCGCGCCGGCAAAGTGGCATGGGTCCTGGCGGTCGCGCGTCTCGCTACCGTCTCTGATCCGCCTCAGCGTCACGTTCAGGGGTGATGCCGGCGCCGCCTGGCCGGAACTGATCATAGCCCCCGTAATCGGCCCACAGCCGCGCTAGCCATGAAAAAACACCGCCAATCACAAAAAGGTTCGGTCTTGCTGCTGGCGGTCTGGCTGCTGTTCCTGCTATCGGGGATTGCGCTGGGGGTCGCGGCGACAGTCGGTACCGATACACACCTGACGCGCAACCTGCTGGACCAGGCGCAGACGCGGCACGCGGCACAGGCAGCGATTTACCGCATCGTTTTGTCGCTGCTGAAACGCCGGAATTCGGAAAGCTCGGACCCGCCGCCGCCGAGCAGCTTCGAAATCGGTGGCATGCGCGTGACGGCCAGCGTGACCGACGAATGCGCCAAGGTCGATCTCAACACCGGATGGGGTTTACTGGTGCGGGGAATAACCAGCTGGGCGGCCGGCAAGGACCGCAGCCTGGATGTCGGCCAGCCCCTGCTCGACTGGCGCGATCCCGACAGCCACCGCAGGCCGGGCGGCGCGGAAGACATCGACTATGCCGGCGCGAACCATCCCTATGGCGCGCGCGATGGGGTTTTCGATACTGTCGATGAGCTGCGCCTGCTGCACGGGATGACCCCGGAAATTTTCCAGCGCCTTGCGCCGCATGTGACGGTCGACTGCCTGAATGCCGGGATCGATCCGTTGGTCGCGTCGCGCACCGTGCTGGCCGCCGTACCGGGGATCAACCGGGGGGCGCTGCTGCAGTTCCTGGCCGTGCGCGACCGGCTTTCCATCGAAGCGGCCGAGGCCCAGGCGCGGGGGTTCGGGCAAGCCAGCCGGTATCTTAAGAATTCACCGCGCTCGGCCTTCGGCATCACCGCCACCGCCACCCACCCGTCGGGCAGCAGCGTGACATGGCAGGCGGTGGTATGGATCACCGGCAACGCGGTGCGTCCCTATATCATCCGAACCTGGCGTCCGGTGCGCGATCTGGATTAATGGTGTGAATTAGAGGCGGGGCCGGCGGCGCCTCCGCGTTAAACGCCTTATTTTGGGATCCCCTTATCCGAATCGTGTAGTTCCAGCACGTTGCGGTCGGGGTCATGGAAATAGGCGCTGCGTCCGGTGAAGACGGCGTTGCCGTGACGTTCCTCGTTCTTGAACACCCGAATGCCGTTTTCCGCCAGATATTTCAGCGCCCGGTCATATTCATCGGACTCCACGTAAAAGGCGGTATGGATGTCGTGCTTGTCGGCTTGGTTCGGATCCACCGGGTTTTCCGAGTAGGTAAGGACGAAATAATCATCCTGGCACCGGCAGAACACCATGTGCGGGTTCTCATTCACCAGTTTGAAACCCAACGTGTCGCAATAGAATTCCCGCGACCGCGTCAAATCCGTCACCGGGATGGTGAAATGGGTCAGGCCTTTCATCTTGATCATGTCTGTCTCCGCTTGATATTGCGATGAGTATAATAGAGCTTATAATTGGCGCAAATTTCCCATAGGGGGCGTCTGATGATAACGGTCAATATCCGCCTTTTCAGGTACTTACCGGCGTCCGGCCTGATGGTCGCCGGCGCGCTTTTTGCGGGTCCCCTGGCCGCCGCCGAAGGTTTATCGATCACTGATCCGGTGTCGCGCTGCGGCACCACCAGTTCATTTTCCACCCCCGGTGAAAACATCCGCTGGTACGGAGAATGCAGCGACGGCAAACTAAGCGGCAAGGGAACCCTGATTTGGTACAACGGGCAGATCGAGACCGAACGCAATGAGGGCACATTCCGCCAAGGTGAATTCCATGGCAACGTGCTGACCAGCTTTCCCGACGGGCGCGCGGTCTACGGCCAGTACTGGACCGGCGTGCGGCACGGCTACTTCCTGGTGGTGCAGGCGGATCGCAACGCACAAAAGGCGACTTACGAAAAGGGCAAGCTGAAATCCAGCAAGCAGCTTTCCGCCGCCGAAGCCCGGGACTGGCGGCAGCGTCGGCGGCAGCGCTCGGCGGCAGCGCTCGGCGGCAGCGCCCAAGCCCGCCCCGATCCAGCAGGCTGCCAAGCCAGCACAACGCGCACTGCCGGAGCAACAGGCCCAGGTGGCCACAGAGAGCACCGTGGAGCCATCGCCTGGTTTCTGGTCACGGATCAACCCGCTCAACTGGGGGGTCGTCGGGTTCTTTTCCAACCTGTTCGACGGAGATACCGATGAACCGGCGCCCGTGGCGACGGCAAGCCGACCGCAGAAGCAGCCAGCCGCGCCAGCGCAACCGGTAGCAAGCGCGGCCCAACCCCGCGCTGTTGCGCCGATGGTCGCCCAAGCAGCTGTCTATCGTCCCGCCGCCGCGCCGGCGGCCAGCCGCGTCTATGGCACGAGCTACGACATGAGCGCACTGCTCAACGAGCCGCATCCGTTCGCCGGCGGCGGAAGGGTATGGCCATCCTCGGTGGGGCCAATCCTCACCGGATACCAGCCAGTGCCGACAGCAGCCACCCCGCAAGCGCCGAGATCGTGGCGCGGCATACAGCTTGCCT
>JAZFSB010000026.1:0-3337 GCA_036445935.1 Alphaproteobacteria bacterium
CCAGATCGACCCCAAGACGGGCCGGGTGCATACCTCGTTCGCGCAGGCCGTGGCGTCGACCGGGCGGCTGTCATCGAACGATCCCAACCTGCAGAACATCCCGATCCGCACCGAGGAAGGCCGCAAGATCAGGACCGCCTTCGTCGCCGAGGCCGGCCACGTCCTGCTGTCGGCGGATTATTCGCAGATCGAGCTGCGTTTGCTGGCGCATGTTGCCGACATCGCGGCCCTGAAAGACGCCTTTCACGGTGGCGCCGATATCCACGCCATGACGGCCAGCGAGGTGTTCGGCATTCCGCTGGACGAGCTTGACGGGCCGACCCGGAACCGCGCCAAGGCGATCAATTTCGGCATCATCTATGGCATCAGCCCGTTCGGGCTGGCGCGCCAGCTCGGCATCCCGCAGGGCGACGCCAAAAACTATATCGAGGCCTATTTCGCGCGTTACCCCGGGGTGCAGGACTATATGGAAGCGGCCCGCGAACAGGCGCGCGAGAACGGTTTTGTCACCACCATCTTCGGCCGCAAGGTGCATGTGCCGGGGATCAAGGACAAGAACCCGGCGCGGCGCAACTTCATGGAGCGCGCCGCCATCAACGCGCCACTACAGGGCTCGGCCGCGGACATCATCAAGCGCGCCATGAACCGCATGGAGCCCGCGCTGGATGCCGCCGGTCTTGCGGCCCGCATGCTGCTACAGGTCCATGATGAGCTGATCTTCGAAGTGCCCGAGGCGGAGCTTGAGGCGACCACCGTCGTGGTACGCCGGATCATGGAAGGCGCGGCGGCGCTTACCGTCCCGCTGGTCTGCGAAACCGGTTCCGGCAAAAACTGGGACGAAGCGCACTAGAGTCTTTTTGGTTGAGGCGGCACCGGCCCGCTCCCCCACCTGGCCACCCCCCGGGATACTCCGATGGGTGGCCGGGGGGGGGAGCGGGCCGGTGCGATTCCGCGTGAGCGGAAAGACTCTAAAAAAATCACCCCGCCCCTTGCGGGACGGGGTGAGTCAATTCAACCATCAGCCGAGATCGGCCAGCACCTGGTCCGGATGTTCGGCCGGCACGACGGCGTCATAGGCCTTGGCGATTTTGCCGTCGGGTCCGATCAGCACCGATTTGCGCGGTGATTTCTCGGCGCCGGGTTCGGCAACGCCGAACGCCACCGTCATCGCCCCGTCTTCGTCGCTCAGCAGATCGTAAGGAAAGCTGAACTTGTCGCGGAAGGCGCGGTTGGCGTCGGGCGCATCGTAGGAAACGCCCAGAATGACGGCGTTCTTGTCGTTAAAGTCTTGGATTCTATCACGGAATCCATTTCCTTCGATGGTTCACCCAGGGGGATCAGCCTTGGGGTACCACCACAGCAGAACGTATCTTCCGGTGAAGTCGTCGCCCTTCACACTGGTCCCGTCCTGATTGGGCAGCGTGAAGGAAGGCGCGGCATCGCCAACTCCGATTAATGCCATGTCATCCCTCTGTTCAGTGGTTCGTGCCCCGAAAGTGGGGTGTGTAGTTTAGAGCATGTTCCGCTTGCGCGGAACCGGCGCCGGCTCGCTCATTTTCCCTTTGCCGCGAGCGTTTCGCGGCGCGCGATATAGATTGAGGAGGCGGCGATGATGGCGGCGCCGACCCATACCCAAACCTCGGGCCGTTCGCCAAACAGCGCGAAGCCGAGCAGGGCGGCAACCGGCAGGCGCAAAAAGCTGAACGCCATCACCACGGTCGCATCGGCGGCTGCATAGCCGCGCGACATGGCGCGCTGCGTCATCATTTCGAAGGCTCCGATCAAGAACATCCACATGAGCTGTTCAAGCGTCGGCGTTGTCCAGACGAAGAGGCAGGCAACCGCGCCCAGCGGCAGCATCATGACCATATGCCAGACCGCCAGCGCATCAGGTGGGTCGTCGCGCGTCAGTATTTTCAGGTTGATGGTGTTCCAGGTCAGCGTGCAGACGGTGACCAGGGCGAAGGCGACGCCGATATTCACGGTGGCGAAGCCGGGCCGCACGATCACCAGCGCGCCGATCAGCCCGACGATGATCGCCGACCAGCGACGAAGGCGCACCACCTCGCCCAGGAAGATGATGGCCGCGACCGCGGCGATGATCGGCCGGGTAAAGATGATCGAGGTGACCTCGGCCAGCGGCATCATGGTCGCGGCATAGAACAGCGACGCGCCGCCGAAAAAGGCGAGCGAGGCGCGCAGCGTGATCAACCCGCGCCGCCTGACCTTGAGCACGCCCAACCCGCGCCCCGCCAGCCACGGCGACATGAAGAGGAGGCCGAACAGGCTGCGGAAGAAGACGATCTCAAAGACATGGATGTCCGGCGCCACCTTGCGGGCAAAGACCAGGGTAAAGGTGACCAGCGTGCCGATGATCAGCATCCAGAACGCCGCCTGCGCCGCCGCCGGCCAGCTCCGGACCGCGGCCCCCCAGCCCATGGCGGTCTTCATGGTGTCGCCTTTTTAACGGCGCGCGCCAGGAACGCCTCGCGCCGCGCGATATAGATCGAGGACGCACAAATCACGCCACCGCCGATCCAGACCCAGACCTGCGGCACCTCACCGAAGATCACAAACCCGACCAGGGCGGCAAGCGGCAGGCGGATATAGCTGACAGCCAGCACGAAGATCGCATCGGCGGCGGCAAACGCGCGGGTCATGCAGCGCTGCGTGGTTACCCCCAGCGCGCCGATCGCGAACAGCCAGAAATACTGTTCCACCGTCGGGCTCTGCCACACCACGATGGCCGGGACGATGGCCAGCGGCAGAATGAAAATCGTGTGATAGATGACGATCAGGTCTGGTTTCTCGGTCCTGGTCAGCATTTTCACGATGATCGTGTTGAAGGTCTGCAGCGCAACCCCGGCAAGAACCAGATAGATCCCCGCACTGACATCGACCAGCCCCGGCCGGATGATAATCAGCATGCCGATGAAGCCGATCATTATGGCCGACCAGCGTCGCGCATGGGCAATCTCGTGCAGGAACAGCACGGCGGCGATGGTGCCGAAAATCGGCCGGGTAAAGGTGATCGCGGTCAGGTCGGCCAGCGGAATCTGGATCGCCCCCATGAAATAGAATACGGTGACGAAGAACGCGATTGAGCCGCGCAGGGCCAACCAGCCGGTCTTGCGCGTCCTCAACTGGCCTATCCCGTGCCGCGCCAGCCAGGGCAGCATGAAAACCAGCCCGAACAGGCTGCGGAACATCACGGCCTCAAGCACCGGGATTTCGGGCACCACCTGGCGCACGCAGGTGATGGTCAGCGGGAACCCAATCGCCGCGAGCGTGAGCCACAACGTTGCCCGGATCGGCGCTGGAAGATTTTTTAGAGAAC
>JAZFSB010000027.1:0-8994 GCA_036445935.1 Alphaproteobacteria bacterium
ACGGCAATGCCCATAGCCCTTCCGAACGCCTGGTAATCATCAAACCATTCAAGTTCAGTGCTAAATGAATGCACGAGCATTACCGCTGTCGATGCTGAGAACCGTTTTGCTTCGATAAGTGCCGCAGCCGTACGGTGGACACGACGCGAAGGCGGGACCTGCCCGCTCCCCCCTACACCAGCGGCCTGAACACGCGGGCGGCTTCAATGATGGCGTCCTGAACCGACTGGCCGTCGCGCAGCGGCTGGTGAACCGTGATCCAGCCGTCATGGCCCGCCTCCCCCAGCGCGCCGATCAACGCGCGCCAGTCGAACCCGTTCTTATCGTCGAGCGCCAGGTAGCGGAGCCGTATCGGGCCGCGCCGGCGGGTCCGGAAGACATGCGCGCCGGCGGCATCAATCCGAATGTTCTGAAAATAGACATTGGCCAGATGCGGCGTCAGGCGGGCGATGGCATCGGGGCCGAACGCCCCGCCACAGGCCAGCAGGTTGGCGGGCTCGTAGGTAAGCCCGAAATTGGGCCGGTCGATTTGCCGAACCGTCTCGAGCGCGTCCTCGACCGTCTCGCAAAGCGTACCCCAATGGGTCTGATGGGCCAGCGCCAGGCCCCGTTCAGCGGCCTCGTCGGCGGCGCGCCGCGCAAAGGGTATATCCCCGGCATCGTGCATCATCACCCGCACCAGCCCGGCGCCAAGCGCCACGGCGAGATCGAGATGCGGCGCGATATCGCGCAGCGCGGCCGGCGCGTCATCGGTGTTGGCGGCCAGGGCGACATTGCCCATGACCATCGAGACGCCGAGCCCGGCACGATCGAGCAAATCGCGCGCGCGCGCCACGCGCTCGGGTGGCGTGTCGACCGAGAGCGCGGAGGCGCGCATCGAGAGTGCGTCGAACCCGGCCGCCGCCGCCAGCGGGGCGAGGTCTTCCAGCGGCAGCATGGCGCGGTCCTTGGCGCCGGCGGATTCGGCGATGCGAACGGAAAGGGAAAGCTTCACGACGGACTCATTGGCGGCCACGGAAAAATCCAGCTAGGTTATAACCGGAATTCAAAATAACGGGAGACGGGCAGCGATGATCGAACTTTATACGTGGAAAACCGACAACGGCTACAAAGCGCGCCAGCTGGTCGAGGAGACCGGGCTCGAATACCAGCTCAAGCCGGTCGAGCTCCCCAAGAAGGAGCAATTCGCGCCCGAATACCTGAAAATCAGCCCGGGCCACAAGATCCCCGCCATCGTCGATACCGACGGGCCGGGCGGGAAAACCATAACGCTCTGCGAATCCGGCGCGCTCATGAAATATCTCGCCGTCAAGGCGGGCGGCGCGCTGTATCCGTCCGACCCGATACGCCAGGCCGTGGTCGATCAGTGGTTCTTTTACGGCACTTCCACCTTCACCCCGCTGGCCCAGCAGTACGGGCTGTTCATGCACCGTTTCGGCGAAGACGTACCGCCGGCCAAGAAGCATTACGAGGGCGTGGTGCAGGACATGTTCGCCACGTTCGACCGGCATCTCGCGGATAACGAATATATGGCGGGCGACTATTCCATCGCCGACATCTCGAGCTATCCCGATGTGCATATTCACGGCAGCCAGGGGATGGGGCTGGGTGATTTCCCCAATCTCGCCCGCTGGCACGACGCCATCGAAGCCCGCCCCGCCGTCCAGCGCGCCTGGGGACCGTTTTAGAATAGCCGCACCGGGCCGGTGGTGGCGACGGCGATCGGTCTCAACCCGGGATATGCAGGCGCTTTCGTCGCTCTGACTTTCGCCGTCAGCATGGCGTCGGCGCTGGGCTCGGGCGGCGCCCACCGGCAGCTACCAGGCGGGATCCCTGATCGCCGCCATGGCAACTCCGCCAATCTCAATCTTATAATTTAAGAAAATCTTATAACTATCTAATATCAATAAAGTTATATTTTCAAAAAGCCTTCTCTACCTGGGCCGATCTGCACCACCGAAACCCACGAAAATACGCCTGGCGACAGCGCCTTGTTAACCAATGTGGCCTACCATCTGGATTACGGCGCCAGCCTGATCAACGGCCCTCCGGATGAATTCGATGCAGCACGGGCGAAACAAAGGTGAAATGCGCGATCCAAACGCGGGTCGCCTGCGCGCGCTGGTCGATCTCTGCACGGAGCTGACGACCTCTAATGAGCCACTGGACAACCTGTCCGCGGCCCTGCCCGACATTCTCGAGCAATTGGCGGCCGGATCAGGTCGTTTGCTGGTGGACAGCACCGAACTCGGCTGCGAAACCAACTTCGACTGGCCGGACGGCGCAAGCGCCGAGGTCCGGGCTGATATCATGGCGCCGGACGGCGCGGCGGACGGCGAGGAACGGCCGGTCGCCACACTCGAAATTCGCGCCCGGCGCAATGGCCAGCCCTTCGATGCCGGCGACCGGAGCTTCCTCGACGCGGTAGCCCGCCTTGCCGGGCTTGGCTGCGCCCAGGCGGCATTGCGCACCGAACTGCTGCAACGCCAGCGCATCGCGCAGGATCTGGCGCTCGCCGCCGAGCTGCAACGCAGCCTGCAACCAAACTTCGATCCCGAAGCCATGCCGATCTGGGGCGTCAATCGTCCAGCTCGTCATGTCTCGGGCGATTTCTTCGATTTTTTCCGGCTGGATGACGAGCTATTCGCCTTCGCGCTGGGTGATGTTTCCGGCAAGGGCATGAACGCGGCCCTGATGATGGCGAAAACCATCAGCCTGTTCCGCTGCCTCGGCAAGCGGATCGACGCGCCGGGCGCGCTGCTTGAGGCGATCAATGAGGAGCTGTGCGAAACCGCCACGCGCGGCATGTTCGTGACCATGGTCACGGGCCACTTCAATCTCCGCGACGGCACGGTACGCTTCGCCAATGCGGGGCACGAACCACCGCTGCTCCGCCGCAAGGACCGGACCTATGAAACCTTTCCGGCCAGCGCGCCGCCACTCGGCATCGTAACAGGCAGCCAATGTACCGAGGTGAAAGTCGCGCTCGACGGAGGCGAATTCTACGTCTTCAGCGATGGGCTGACCGAATACCGTTACGCCAATGGAGAACAGCTGGGCACGCATGGCTTCATCCAGCTTGTCGAGACGATGGCGAGCGAGCCGCCCGCCCGGCGGCTGGAAGCGGTTCTCGACCTGCTTGAGCAGGATCCCGGCTGGGAAGCGCGCGACGACCTGACCGTGCTGGCGATCGACGATTCATGGGCCGGATCGGGTTTCGACATGACCCCGGCGCCGATGGAGGCGACGGCGTGAGCGGCCCGATAACAGACGAAGAACGCCTCCTGGAGCTGCGCTTTCCCGCGCGGCCCGATCGCATGGCGCTGGTCCGCAAAAGTATCCGTGGCGCCGCGCTCGACTATGGGTTCGACGATTTCGCCATTCAGGAGATCGTGCTGGCAATCTCCGAAGCCTGTCAAAACGTGATGCGCCATAGTTACACGGAGCGGGAGACCGGTGACATCGTGGTGAGCCTGTCACGCACGGCGGAGCGGCTGATCATCCGGGTAACCGATTTCGCCCCCACCGTCGATCCAACGAAAATCCGGTCCCGCGACCTGTCCGATATCAGGCCCGGCGGGCTGGGCGTGCATTTCATCACCGAACTGATGGAGACGGTGGAGTATCTGCCGGGTCCAGGCGGCGTCGGCAACATCCTGCTGATGACCAGAAAAACAGAGGTTTCACCATGACTGAACAGGTCCGAGACGAAGGCGGCAAATGCGTCGTTGAACTTGGCGGCGAGATCGATCTCGACCGCGCGCCCGAGGTGCGCAGCCTGTTGCTCGACTGCATCACCCGCGGGCGAGACGTACTGGTTGACCTGTCGCGCGTGAGCTACATCGACAGCTCGGGCATCGCCAGCCTGGTCGAGGCGCTGCAAAGCGCCAGCAAGAACGGCATTACGCTGGGGCTGGTCGCGATCAGCCCGATGGCGCTTCGGGTCTTCGAACTGGCCAGGCTGGACAAGGTCTTCACCATCTATCCCGATCTCGACGCCGCGATGACGACGGCCACGGCGGACCAGGGATAAAGGCATGTTGCGGACGGCCGAAACAATCGGACGGAGTGTCGCGCGCGGCGTCGGCGAGGCCGGATTCGCCGGCGCCTTGTTTGCCGAATCCGTGTTCTGGACGATGTTCGGCCGGACCCGAGGCCAGCCGGTTCGCCTGCCCGCCATATTCGGCCAGATGATGCAGGTCGGCATCCAGGCACTGCCCATCGCCACCGTGCTCGCCGCCACCATCGGCATGATGCTGGCAATCCAGAGCCTCTACAGTCTGGGGCTGTTCGGCGCCGAATCCTTCGCCATGGCCGGCATCGGGCTGGCGGTGGTGCGCGAATTCGCGCCACTGATAATTGCCATTCTCATCGCCGGACGATCCGGCTCGGCGCTGGCTGCCCGGCTCAGCACCATGATGATCAACCAGGAGGTTGACGCGCTGCGCGTGATCGGAATTTCGCCGGTACGTTTTCTGGTGGCGCCGCCGCTGATTGCCCTGATCGTCATGGTTCCCTGTCTCACCATGTGGGCCATCGTCGTCGCGTTGACCGCAGCCGCCTTCATCGTCACGCCCGCGCTGGGCATCAGCCTGGCCGCCTATGCCAGCGAAACCATCGCCGTGCTGTCGGTCAACGACCTGATACATGGGCTGGGCAAGAGTGTGATTTTCGCGGCGCTGGTCGCCATCATCTCCTCGGTCAATGGCGCGCTGGCGAAGGGCGGGGCCGAAGGCGTCGGCCGCATGACGACGCGGGCGGTGGTGCAGTCGATCGCCGCCATCATCGTCGCCGACATGATCTTCGCTTTTATCGCGACGCGCGGGTGAGGTCGTGATGGACATGCTCAGCCTCCAGACCGCGCCAACCCGGAAATCGCGCGCCAACGGCCAACCGGCAATCCGGATCGAGGGGCTGAGCGCGCATTACGGCGAGCGCCAGGTGCTGCACGAAATCGACCTTGAGATCGAGCCGGGTGAGATCATGGTGATCATGGGCGGCAGCGGCTCCGGCAAATCGACGCTGCTGCGCCAGCTTGTCGGGCTCGACCTTCCCAGCGCGGGGCGCATCGAGCTGCTGGGGCTCGATATCACACAGGCCCGCGCGGCGGAGATGGCGAAACTGCGCCGCAGGATCGGCGTCGCCTTCCAGGGCGGTGCGTTGTTCAGCTCTATGACCGTGCTGGAGAATTTGATGCTCCCCTTGCGCGAACACACCAAGCTGGCGCTTCCGACCATGGAGATCATGGCGCGGATGAAGCTTGAGGTGGTCGGTCTCGCCGGGTTCGGCGATCTGATGCCGTCGGAGCTGTCGGGCGGCATGCTGAAGCGCGCCGCGGTCGCCCGCGCGATCGTGATGGATCCGGAGATGCTGTTCTTCGACGAACCATCGGCCGGGCTGGACCCGGTGGTTTCATCAGAACTTGACGATTTGATCCTGCTTTTGCGTGACGCCATGAACATGACCATCGTGGTGGTCACGCACGAGCTCGAAAGCACATTCAAGATCGCCGACCGGATTACCGTCCTCGATGACGGCAGGATCCTGCTGGTCGATGACGTCGAGGGCGTGCGCGGCAGCGACAACGCGCGCATCCGGAACCTGCTCAGCCGGCGCTCCGAGGGCGCCGAAATCGATGCCGAGGCCTATCTCAGGCGCCTCACCGGCGACGCATAACAGAACCAGGAAATGGCGCGGCCATGCAGAACAGCAAACTGAATTACACGATTGTCGGGGTCTTCGTCATCGCCATGCTGGCGACGGCGATTAGCGCCGCGATTGCGTTGAGCGGGCGCGGCGGATCATATGACAGCTACGTCGTGCGGTTCGACAATATCGCCGACGTCAAGTTCGGCACGCTGGTGCGTTACGAAGGTTTTCCGGTTGGACAGGTCGAGGAAATCCGCCCCGTCGCCCAGGGTGGCGGCATGCGCTTTGATCTCGACGTCAGCGTAAGCCAGGGCTGGCGGATTCCGGACGACAGCGTAGCCCATATCGGCAGTTCGACATTCCTTGGCGCCAAGACCGTGGAAATCCGGCGTGGAAAATCCGTCACACCGTTGAAGCCGGGCACGCAAATAGCCAGCGTGCCATCGACCGACATGTTCGCCGCCATGTCGAGCATCGCCGGCGACTTCGGCGACCTGTCGAAGAACAGCCTGCGGCCGCTGGTCGGGCAGATCGTCAAGCTGGTGGCCAGCGCCGATACGCTGATGGAAAAGGATCTCGGGAAATTCCTCGGTTCGCTAAACCGGCTGACCGGGGATCTGCAAAATCAGGTGCCGCAAATCGCGCGCGACATGCAGAGCTTTACCCACAAGCTCAACAATACAATGAGCACCCTGCAAACCGTGCTGTCGAAACAGAACGTCGATGGCGTCGAGAACGTCGTCCGCAACGTCGAGCAGGCATCGCACGAGTTTGTCCAGGTCAGCATCAACCTTCAGGGCACGCTGGACCAGGTCAACGGCGTCGTCGCGGATCTCGGCAAGATCATCGACAGCAACGAAACCAAGGTCGGCGCGGCGCTTGATGATACCCGTTACGTGCTGCGCTCGATGGCGCGCAACATCGACGCCATCAACCACAACCTGGCCGGCACCACCCGCAACATGAACGAGTTCAGCCGTCTGATCCGGCAGAACCCGGGACTGCTGCTGGGTGGCAGCCCGCGCGAGGAAGTCAACGTCAAAGCCAAGGCTTCGTCGCCTTCGCTCAGTCAGAGGCCAAGCGAATGAAACGCCTTCTCGTTCTGATCCTGATCGGACCACTGCTGGCCGGCTGCCTGGGCTCGGCACCGCCGGTGCCGCGTGACCACTATTACCGGCTGCTGGTTTCCGGCCCAGCGACAAGCCGCGTCGAAGCGCCGTTCCCTGGGGTCATGCTGGTCGAACAGCTAGGGGCCGACGGGCTGCTGCGCGAACGCCCCCTGCTCTACAGCATCAGCGGCGCCTCGCACGAGGTGCAGCAGCACGACTACCATTACTGGACCGATGCGCCGCCGCGCATGTTGCAGGATCAGATGGTGTCCTATCTGCGCCGGGGCGGCATCGCCGGTTCGGTGGTTACCCCTGAAATGCGCATCCGCGCCGATTATCAGATCAGCGGCAAGGTAAAGAGGCTGGAACGGCTGCTGGGCGGTGGCCCGCCCCGCGTGTTCGTCGAAGTCGAACTTTCCCTGATCCACCTGTCCGACGACAGGCTGGTGCTGGTCGACAACTTCACCGAACAGGAACCGGTCGCCGACGACAGCGTCAAGTCGGCGATCGTCGCCATCAACCGCGCCACCGGCCGAATCTTCGAGCTCTTCCTGTCCCGCGCTCTGAGCGCCGCGCCGCGCGGCCCAGGTATCCCCCAGGCGGCACGGGGGAATTAAGGCGATCGGGCCGGCGCCAGCGGGTTTCCCATCAAGCGGCCTTCGAGACACCCAAAACAATCAATCAGGGCAGATCCGCCCACACTTCGACCGAGGCGCTGGCGATAACGGCGCGGTCGTTTGCCGCGTCATCCGGCACATCCAGCCCGCCCTTGACCGCTGTTACGCTCACCTGGCCCATCGGCAGGGTCTGCTTCACCGCGTCCGCGTCAATCTGGTCCGGCTGCTGCACGCCGATGGTCACGCGAACCTCTACCTCGTCCCGGTCGATCCCCAGGCTGCGCAGCATGGTCAGTGAACTGTGATGAACCGCGTCCAGCACCGCGCGGACCGCCGCCTTGGTGTAATCCCCGCCATGCAGGTCGTTTCCCATGCCGATCTCAAGAATCAGGCGTTTCATGGTCATTTTCTTTCCCCGTCATTGAGCACCACTTTTCGCGGGCGCCCGCCCATCATCCGCGCATACCCGCCGATGGCAACCCCGCGACACCATGCCGCATTTGTCCATAAATTATTTGTGGAATAATCGCGGCAATCCATTTTTGTCAGTCAGGAAGGCATTACATGACAGTCAATCCCTTCAGCCTGTCGCATGGACAGCGCGAACCTGCGATTGTGCTGCGGCCGGTGGTCGACCCGGCGGGTTGGTATCCTGAAGACATCTCCTCCACGGAAGCCTGGCGTTATGTACTTTCGGACACCGAGGTGGCCGAAATCGACGATGCGGTCGCCCGCGTCGCGGCGCAGGGATTCGACATCGTCGATATCAGGCGCAAGGACTTCCCGCTGCCCGCATTCAGCGCCGGCATCCAGGCTTTGCGCAAGGAACTGCAGGAAGGGCGCGGCTTCGTCCAGATCCGGGGCATGCCGGTCGAGCACTGGACCAAGGCGCAGTCGGCCGCCGCATTCTGGGGAATTGGCACGCATCTGGGGCGTGCCCTGTCTCAGAACGCCAAGGGCGACCTGCTCGGGCATATCAAGGATCTCGGCGGGGATTACAGCGATCCGATGACCCGCGGCTACCTGACCAACGCCCGCATGGGGTTTCATGCCGACCAATGCGATTACGTGGTGCTGTTTTGCCTGCAACAGGCGAAATCGGGCGGCGCCAGCCGAATTGCGAGTTCGGTGACGGTCTATAACGAAATGCTCAAACGATTTCCGGAACTGGTGCCGGAATTGATCGCCCCGAGCCACTGGACCCTGCACGGCGAGATTTCCCCGGGCGAGAAGCCCTGGTACGACCTACCGGTTTTCAATTTCAGGAACGGATATTTCACCGCCAAGGGGGTGAGTTCCCACATCCTGAAATCGCAGGCTGTCCCCGGTGTCCCGAAATACTCGGCACGCCGGCTGGAAGCCTTCGAACGGTTCCGCGAAATCGCGGAGCAATTCTCCGTCCGCGTGGACGTGCAACCGGGCGATATCAACATCCTGCATAACCACGTCGTGCTCCATTCGCGTGATTCCTTCGAGGATTGGCCGGAGCCGGAACGCAAGCGCCACCTCTATCGGCTGTGGATCAACGACGGCGTCGCCAGCCGGCCCATGCCCGGAATATTCCGCGAAAACATCCAGGGAATCCGGGTCGATGGCGTCAGGCCGCGCGCTCGGGTGGA
>JAZFSB010000028.1:0-12502 GCA_036445935.1 Alphaproteobacteria bacterium
GAACAGCCATTACGTGACGCCCAAGCCGACGGTGCGCCAGGCGATCAAGGGCATCAAGGAAGAGCTGCGCACCCGCCTCGACGAGCTCAACGCCCAGAACAAGCTGCTCGAGGCGCAACGGCTGGAACAGCGCACCATTTTTGATCTTGAAATGCTCGAGACAACCGGCTTCTGTTCCGGCATCGAGAACTATTCGCGCTATCTCACCGGCCGCGCGCCGGGCGAACCGCCGCCGACCTTGTTTGAGTATCTGCCCGAGGACGCGCTGCTGATCGTCGATGAAAGCCACGTCACCGTGCCGCAATTGGGCGGCATGTACCGCGGCGACTTTGCCCGTAAATCGACCCTGTCGGATTTCGGTTTCCGCCTGCCATCCTGCATCGATAACCGGCCGCTCAAGTTCGAGGAGTGGGAAGCGATGCGCCCGCAAACGGTCTATGTATCCGCAACCCCCGGCCCCTGGGAAATGGAACGCACCGGTGGCGCGTTCATCGAGCAGGTGATCCGCCCGACCGGGCTGGTCGACCCGGTTTGCATCGTCCGCCCGGTCGAACAGCAAGTCGACGACCTGTTGCACGAATGCCGCGTCGCGGCGCTGGCCGGCCAGCGCGTTCTGGTCACCACGCTGACCAAGCGCATGGCGGAAGACCTGACCGAATACATGCAGGAAGCGGGCATAAGGGTGCGCTACCTGCATTCCGACATCGACACGCTGGAACGCATAGAGATCATCCGCGATCTGCGACTGGGCGCGTTCGACGTGCTGGTCGGTATCAACCTGCTGCGCGAAGGGCTCGACATTCCCGAATGCGCCCTGGTCGCCATCCTGGACGCCGACAAGGAAGGCTTCCTGCGTTCAGCCACTTCATTGGTCCAGACCATCGGCCGGGCGGCGCGGAACGTCGACGGTAGGGTGATCCTCTATGCCGACAAGATGACCCGCTCTCTGACCTATGCCATCGGCGAGACCGACAGGCGGCGCGAGAAGCAGCAGGCCTTCAATGCCGCCAACGGCATCACCCCGGAAAGCGTGCGCAAGAAGATCGGTGACATACTGGGCAGCGTCTACGCGGGCGACCATTACACCGTCGATACCGGCGATGAAGGCACGCCGCATCTGGTCGGCAACAACCTGACCGCGCATCTCGAATCGATGAATACCCGTATGAGAGAGGCCGCCGGCAACCTGGAATTCGAGGAAGCCGCCCGGCTGCGCGACGAAATCAGGCGGCTGGAAGCGGTCGATCTCGGCATCGAGGGGGCGACCCCGATCGGCCCCAAGCGGCTCGCCGCGCGGATCCGCGCCGCCGGCAAAAAAATGGCGCGAAACAAGGGCCAGCGCAAACACGACGCACGAAAACGCCGACGCGGTTGAATGGACCCGCGTAGAAGTTCCCCC
Organism: Alphaproteobacteria bacterium; assembly: GCA_036445935.1. Taxonomy (GTDB): domain Bacteria; phylum Pseudomonadota; class Alphaproteobacteria; order MPNO01; family UBA2964; genus JAZFSB01. The sequence continues at coordinate 1,400 of JAZFSB010000028.1, forward strand.
TTTAGTTGGATAAAATATTTTAACGATTTTGGTCTAGATTGCGAGGTCCCGCCAGCAGGCACCAGAGTCCGTTACAATGCTGAATGAACAAGAATCATTAGGCAGCGACACATTCGCCTACGAAGAGGTTATTGCCGCTCTCAGAGGCGAATTCCGCGTCGATGCCCAGGATCGCCTGGCCCAGCTGGATAGCGACCTTGTCCGTGTCCGCAAGAAGACGGTCACGGGGGCTTCCGCCCTGTCGGAATTATGCCGTGAAATCCACACACTGAAGGGCAACGGCGGGTCGTTCGGCTACCCCACCATCAGCGTGATCGCCCACCGGCTGGAGAGTTATATCACCGGAATTTCCGGGCTCGACGATACATCGATCGACGACATCATGGTCTTTCTCGACCGCATGCGCGACGTCCTGGATGATGATGACGATGATGAAAAAACAGCGGAAATCGTGCGTGCCCTGCCGGTTCACACCATCAACCGGATGCCCGATACCGAAGGCGTCGATCTCGAAGTGTTGCTGACAGCCTCGACCCCGATCATTGGCCGCGCGGTGGAAGGCGAATTCAAGCTCCAGGGCTGCCGGGTGACCATGCTCAACAACCCGATCGACGCCTTCGCGATGGCGATCCGCATGCGGCCCGACGTGGTGGTCGCATCGGCTATTTCCAAGGACATCAGCGGCGCCGACATGGCCGCGGCGTTCCGTTCCATGCAAGCGACGCAAAACATCGTTTTCGCCCTGCTGACCAGCTTCCCGCGCACGCATCCCGAACTCAAGGACTTGCCGACGGAAATTCTGTTGATCAGGCATGATCGGGATCTGCCCGGCGAAATCACCAGACTGCGCGAACGGATCGACGAAAATTCCGCCGCATAGGGCATTACCGATTTACCTGGAATCGCCCCCGTCCACACCCGTCGTACCTTCGCGTACCAATGCTTCCAAAGCGACCGCCGGACAAATATTGTTCTGGATATAATCGATCAAATTAGTGGCGACTCCCCTGATACGGCGTTCGGTCCGGTCGTCCAGACACCGGCCATTTTCGTCGAAGGCCTGCTGTACGCCGGCAACGGAAACCGGCCCCGGCAGAACGATGGCGCCAACATGTGACAGGACGCTCCGCAGGTGTTCGAGGGCCTTGATGGCGCCGATCTGGCCGGCGGCGACGCCGATCAGGGCGACCGGTTTCCCCGCCAGAACCGACGGGAAGCCCAGGTTTTCAATGATCAGCTTGGTGACGGCGCTATAGGTGCCGTGATATTCGGGCGTCGAGAACACGATACCGGTGGCGCGCGAGACCAGATCCTGAATTGCCTTCGTATCCGCGTTGTCCGGGTCGGCGCCGGGAAACGGCAGATTGCGCGTTGCCGGATCGATCACATCGAGGATTACGTTTTCATGCCCGCCTATCTCATGCGTGATCAGGTCAAGGGCCCTCGACGTGAAATTGCCCGGTCGGGCGGTTCCCAGTATGGCCACGATTCGAATTTGGGCTGCTGTTCCATTAGTCATGGTCTCCATCCTATTTGCGGTGTCCCTGGATTTATTTGGTATTGTCCGGGCGGACAGAAAACCCCACCAGAGAATTTCACCGTCGTCGTCGGAGTGCGTCCGGGCTGAGACGACTTACGGGGCGTAGACCCAGATATCCATCAGAACCGTGGCGCCGGGCACTGGCAGCGGCGACGGCACCTCAACCGCCGAGAACGGCAGAGCCGCACCCGCGAGGCGGCGTTCCCACACCTTGTAGACCGGATAGAACTCGCCGATGTCGGTGTGGAAAAGCTGAACCCGGACGATGTTGGCGATCGAGGTCCCGGCGGCCTCGCACAGCTTTTCGGCGTTATCGATGATGAATTCGGCCTGAATCTCGGCGCTGGACGAAAAGAACGGCTGCCCGGTATCCGGCATGACGCCCGGAATGAGCCCATCCTGGCCAGTCGCCATCAGGCCGGACAGGAACAGCAGATCACCCGCCTTGACGGCCTGTGGCTGATGGCGGAATCCCGGTACGACGCCAGCGTCGATATGCTGCTTTTCGGCAGCGCCCCCAGGCCTGAGCGCAATGACATTTATTTCGATCTTGCCGTCGGTGAGCGCGAGCCCCCGATCGGCACACGGGATAATCGAGAGCGCCGGACCGGTCAGGCCGAAATGCCGCGCCCATACCTCGTTGAACGCGGAATAATCTTCCGCGTCGGTCAGATAGACCTGCGCCTTCACCACATCGTTGAGCGTTGCTCCCGCCAGCGCGAGCGAGGGCGCGATGCGCTCGGTGATGATGAACTCGGCCTCCAGCTTGATCGGCTGGCCGGCCCACTGCATCCCCTCGCCCATCAGGGCCGCCGCGGCAACGCCGTTCCGGCTCGGCTCGTCGCCCTTGGCCATCGCGATATTGCCCGGAACGAAAATGAAATCGCCGACGGTCAACGCTGGTGAATAACCCGAAGTCGAGCGCGCCTTGAGCGCCTCGTTATGCAGATGCTCGACCTGGAATCCGTCTTCCGGGATGGCGGCGATCGCCTGCAGGTTGATGTCGGCATCCGGCAGAACGAACCGCGTCTCCGCGACCGATGTCGACGGCGGTATCAGGCTTCCGAGAAACACGCGACGGACGCCCTGATAGGCCGGCACGGCCTTGACCGTGGTGTAGTACTGATCGGTGCGCACCAGGTTGGCGGGCTCGGTTCCGGCCGCTCGCAACACCCGGTCGAGATGATCGAAGATCAGCGCCGCCTCTTTCTCCCGCTTGGGCAGCCCCGCATGCGGCGTGGCGCGCGCCACGACCTCGGGCGCGATGCCGGTGGCGAAATCCTGCGCCATGCAGCCGGTTACGAAAACCCACCGGCCGGCCTTGACCCCTTGCGCATAGCGAATGCCGCCCGCCCCGAGTTCGACCGGAAAAATCGTTTGCGTGGCCGATGCTGCTCCGACGGTCATTTTTCTCTCCCGTCTATCCGCCAATCAGCCGAGCGCAGGCATCAAGCATGGAAGGCAGCTTGATGCGATCATCGAACAGACAGTCCGGATCCGCTGCGGCGTGGCGGCAGTCGAGCGCGCGGCCAATCAGCGCCATATCGAGCCCCTCCGGCGGGTGCTCGCGCAGATAGGTGACGGCATCGTCGTTCGAACTCATGACGCCGACCGCCCAGCTATAGGCGAAGCGCGCTGGGTAGAGAAAGACGCGCAGGAAACGCTTGTGATCATCCGGCGCCAGGGTTTTGATCGCGGCGAAGCGCGCGACCGTTGTCGCCCAGCCATCAAACGGCGCACCGCGCAAATAATCTCGCACGTCATTCAGCGTCGGCCGCGCCGGGAGAATTTTTTCGCGTTCTGTCAGCGCCACCGCGTGATCGAGATAGTCGAGACGGTCGAGCGGCGGAAAGCGGCCGACCGCGAAGTCCCGGTCGGTCCAGAATACTGAGAGTTTGGCCGCCAGTTCGGGTGCGCGCCGGGTGGCCTCGGCGCGCATATCGTCGAGCATGCCTTCGTCCAGCCCATCCTCGGCGATCACCCCGACATCGATATCGCTGTAGCGCCGGTTGAAACCGCCATGCGCCAAGCTGCCGAGCAGATAGACGCCGAGCAGTCGGTCGCCGAGCCGATCGCGCCAGAAATCGGCCATGTTCCGCGCCAACCCAAGCGACGCCTCGCGCGCCGCGTCATCCATCGTCGACATCGGGTGTTACCTCATGCAGCATGAACCATTGGTCCAGGTTATCATTCAGAATCGGCCGGAACACGTTATCGAGCGCCGTGACGGCGTCGCCAATCGTGGCCGCCGAGGGCCGCCGGCCGGGCGCGCTGGCCAGCGTGACGGGGGCACAAAATTGAACGCGGAAATGGGCGCCGCCGATACGTCGGCACCAGACCGGCACCAGGACAGCCCCCGTGGCAAGCGCGAGCCGGGCGGCAAAGACAATATTGCCAGCCGGCACCAGTTTCCGGTCCAGCACCGGGCCATACACCCTGCCATTTACATGCTCGTCGATACCCATACACAGGCAGCCGCCTTTTTTGAGCACCCGCATGGCCGCCGCCGCCACCCTAACGCCCGGCGGCAGCAGGCGCAGTCCCGCCCGTTCACGACAGGCGCGCGCGATGGCATGGCGAAAGCGGCTGTGGGGTGGTTGGTAGACACTCCACGGCGCCAACCCCGCGGCCGCCACCATGGCGGCACATAATTCAAAATTACCGAGATGCACGCCGACGACCAGGACCGGACCGCCGGCGGCGCGCGCGAGATCCAGGTTTTCCGACCCCTCGATTGCTACCCTGCCAGCCGGCCCCAGGCGCTCAAGCACGGAGAATTCCGTATAGGTGCGCCCGATGCAGTCCCACATGCCGGTAATGGCGTCATCCAGCGCCGCATCATCCATGTCCGGGCGCATTTCGGCGAGCAGGTTGCGCGCGCGACGCGATTTCCGCGCCAGACTGCCCCGGCCGGTCCGCCGACCGAGATAGCCGCCGACCGCCGAACAGACATCGATCGGGCAAAGCCTGAGAACATGATGGATTACCAAATCCCCCAGCCCACTCACCGTGTCTGACAGCCAATAGCGCAACCAGCGCCGCCGCCCGGCCGCGCCCGCCGTCAGAACCGCCCAACCCGGCGCCTCGTCCGCCCAGCGATATCGATTTCGGCGCGAAACGTTCTGCGAGGTCATGAGCGGGGCGCTGCCGTCATCGGCAAACCGCCCAGTGGCCTGAGGGTAAGGCGACAGCGTGGCTGGACCTTGTGACCGGGCCGCAGGATAAGCCGGAAGCGTTGCGCCAGCACGGCAAGGCAAAGCACCGCTTCGGTCAGGCCGAAACTGGCGCCAGCGCAAATCCGCGGGCCCGTCGCAAAGGGGATGTAACAAAAGCCAGGGGTCTCGTTCTCTATAAAGCGCTCGGGTATAAAATGATGCGGCCGGTCCCAGTGCTTTTCATGGCGGTGCAGCAGCCATGGCACCACCATGACCAGCGCGCCGGCTTCTACCGGATGCCCACAGATCCTGTCGGCATCGCGCGCCTGGCGCGACAGGATCGGAACTGGCGGGTAGAGCCGCAGCGTCTCTTCGATGATCGCGCGGGTATAGGGTAGGCGCGGCACGTCCTCGATCGTCGGTGCGCGACCGTCGAGCACGCGGTCGAGCTCTTCATGCAGGGCGGCCTCGGCCCACGGCGCCTGTGACAGCGCGTACCACGCCCAGGCCAGGGTATTGGCGGTGGTTTCATGCCCAGCCATGAAGATGGTCGCGGCCTCGTTGATGATGGCGTCGCGCGACAAATGCTCGCCGGTGACCTCGTCACGCCGGTCGAACATCATGGCGATCATCGAATCACGGTCGCCCCGCCCGTCACGATGGGCATCCACGACAGATTCCACCACGTCACGCACGCGGCGCGTGGCGCGCCGGATGCGCGGCCCCTTGAAGGGTGGCCAGCCTTCGTCGGCGCCAAGAAAAAATGGCAGGTTGAACTGGTCGATGTGGCGCTGATAGTCAGAGAATCCACCGATCACCTCGGCCGCCTGATTGCTGCCCAGCGAGCTGCCGAACACCGCGCGAGCAATGATTTCAGCGGTAAGCGCTGCCATTTCGAGCAAAATATCGCGCTCGGTATCGGTCTCGGCCCATTGCTCGGCCCGCTCAAGCGCGGCATTGACCATCACCGGCACGAAGCGGGAGAGCTGCTGGCGATGAACGATGGGGGCGACGAAACGCCGCCGGGTCGTCCAGGTCTCGCCGTCGCTGATGAACAGCCCATCGCCCAGCAGGAATTCCAACGCGCGCCGCATCTGCGGACTCTTGCGCTCGAAATTGTCGTTGTTGGTGACCATCACATGCTTCACCGACTCGGGCGAATTGCAGATGAATATCTGGCGGGCGAGCATGCGCACCGACATGGTGTCGTTGCGATAGGCGCGCTCCCACCAGATCGACAGCAGATCACGCCGCGCCCCAAGGATCAGCGCCGGGATGCTGGGACAGGTCGCATGCGGCACCGGATAGGCAGGGATGAACGCACCGGGCGGATCCGCTACCGTGGGCGTCTCGATCGGACCGCTCAGCGGCATGGGCCACTTTCTCCGTTCTTGATGCGATAGATGCGCCATTAGAGCATTATCAGGTCGATCCAATCCAGAGCGTGATCCACGGATACCGAACCGTCATTCCGGCCTTGCCGCATTTGATTGAAAAGCCCATCTTTTGGCCGCCCCCACCGAGGAAGCCTTTCCACCATGACCAACCTCATTTTGACCGGACTCGGACTCACCCTCCTGCTGGTGGGTGGTGAGGGGGTGGTGCGGGGCGCGGTGGCGGCCGCGCAACGGCTTGGTATCTCGCCGCTGGTGATCGGTCTTACCGTAATCGGCTTCGGCACCTCGGCGCCCGAGCTGGTGGTCAGCGTCGAGGCCGCGCTGTCCGGCGCGCCGGCGCTCGCGGTTGGAAACGTGCTCGGCAGCAACATCGCCAACATTCTGTTGATTGTGGGCGTCGCCGCGCTGTTGTCGCCGCTGGTGGTCCATCCCGATGCCCTTCGCCGGGACGGCGTCGTACTGGTGCTGGTGACGCTGGGCTTTCCGCTGGCCACCCTGAACGGCGTGATTGGCCCGACCGAGGGGACGGTGATGGTGGCCTTGCTGTTTGCCTATCTCGCCTGGTCGATCTGGTCCGATCGGCACAATGCGGGACCGGCGGCGGACCTGCACCGCGAGGAGGCTGAGAGATTCACAGCTGCTCTGCCGCAATCAGGCTGGGTCATCGCGCTTTTCATTCTGCTGGGCCTTACCGCTCTGCTGGGCGGCGCGCGGCTGGCGGTCACCGGCGCGACCGCGCTGGCGCGCGATGCCGGTATCTCGGAAACCGTCATCGGCATCACCGTGGTCGCGATCGGCACCTCGTTACCGGAACTCGCGACCGCCATCGCAGCCGTCCGGCGCGGCAATTCCGATGTCTGCATCGGCAATATCATCGGCAGCAACCTGTTCAACATACTGGGCATCGCCGGCGCCGCCGCGATCGCCGCCCCCTTGCCGTTCACCGACCCGCTCGCCGTCGCCGATCTTTGGATCATGCTCGGCTGCACCGCCCTGCTGATGGCGTTCATGCTGACCGGGCTGCGGATCGTCCGCTGGGAAGCCTGCGTGCTTTTGCTGCTGTATGCCCTTTTCATCGCCTTCCAGTTCCTGGCGGGCGCGTCTGTTTCCGCTTAACGCGGATTCGCACCGGGCCGGTCCGGCCTTGACTTGAAACCCAAAAAGCCCGGCGCTTGAAGCACCGGGCGGCTTGGCCCATTGTGCGCCCCATGACAGAGACTGCGAAACCCGGAAACGTACTGGTGACGGGGGCCGCGCGGCGCATTGGCCGGGCGATCGCGCTTGATTTCGCCGAGGCCGGCTGGGGTGTCGCGGTGCATTACGATACTTCGGAGGCGGAGGCGCGCGCCGTGACCGAAGAGGCCATTGCCACCGGCGCGCGGGCTGTCGTCCTTAAATGCGACCTCGCGGATGAGGCCGCCGTCGACGCGCTGATCGGGCGCGCCGCCGACGCGCTCGGCCCGCTCAATTGCCTGGTCAACAACGCCGCGCGCTTCGATTACGACTCCGCCGACAGCGTGACGCGCGAAAGCTGGGATGCACATATGGAGGCCAATCTCCGCGCCCCCTTCGTGCTGACCCAGAACTTCGCCGCCGCGTTGCCGGAAGCGGCCACCGGCAACGTCATCAACCTGCTCGACCAGCGGGTGTGGAACCTGACGCCGCATTTCATATCCTATACGCTGAGCAAGGCCGGGCTATGGACGCTGACCCGCACCCTGGCGCTGGCGCTGGCGCCGCGCATCCGGGTCAATGCCATCGGCCCCGGCCCCACCCTGCCGAGCGCGCGCCAGACAGAGGCGCAGTTCCAGCATCAGGCGGAATCGACACCGCTGGGCCGCGCCGCGACACCGGAAGAAATTTGCGCGGCGATTCGCTTTATCCTTGCCGCGCCGACCATGACGGGCCAGATGATAGGCTTGGATGGCGGCCAGCATCTCGGCTGGGCGTCGGCCGGGCCAGCCGATATCGGGCCCGAATGAACTAATGGATAAAATCCAAGAGGAGCAAGACAGACCATGAGCCCAACCGGTGTGGTCCACCCGCTACCCCAACCTGACGCCGCGCCGTTGACTCGACGGATATTCGTGCGTGACCTGGAACTCGCCGCCCTGATCGGCGTCCACCGTCACGAACAGGACGGGCGCCAGCGCGTGCGGATCAATCTCGATCTCGACGTGCTCGAAGGCGATCAGCCGGCACAGGACCGGCTTTCCGATGTCGTGTGCTACGCCGATATTGTTGCCGGCGTGCGCGCCATCATCGCCGCGGGCCACATCAACCTGGTCGAAACCCTGGCCGAACGCATCGCCACGCAATGCCTGTCGGACAGGCGTGTTCGATCGGCCCGGGTGAGAGTCGAGAAACTGGATGTATTCGCAGATGCTGCAAGCGTTGGTGTCGAAATCGAACGGTTTAATAAATATTAACAAATTGTAAAGAGACCAACATCTTGTACTTTTATGGACATGCTTTTGGTTTCTTGAAAATTATTATGCACAACCGTTTTGCACGTCCAAGAGACATCTGGTTTCAGAATTTACCAGAATTATTGGAAATATATTTTCCATACGGTAGTGATATTTTCTCTGTTGTCAGAAAAAACCTTATTAAATTCAGTGTTTTAAGATTTGTGCCCGAATTTTAGGCATTTCGGGGTAAATATATGAATTGGCGGGCGCAACGACGCGCCACCAGAGTTTTTCCATAGGTTTATCCACAGGTTTAGTGGACAGTGTCGCGCCGCCGGACCGGGCGCGACGGGCACGATCGGAGACCATGACGGGGAAAACAGTCGAAACAGTGGAGACCGCGCCGGAAACCGGCGCTGGCCCTTCGCTCGTCCGCGGTGTCGCGGTAATCGTCGAAACCCTGAAGACCCTGCCGGGCGCGCCCGGGGTGTACCGGATGAGCGACGCCGACGGGGCGGCGCTTTATGTCGGCAAGGCCAAGAACCTGAAGCGCCGCGTCGTCGCCTATACCCGCCCCGACCGGATGCCAATGCGCATCCAGCGTATGATCGCGGCAACCGCGGCGATGGAGATCGTGCGCACCCATACCGAGGTCGAAGCGCTGCTGCTGGAAAGCAACCTGATCAAGCGGCTGGCTCCCCGCTACAATGTGCTGCTGCGCGACGACAAGTCGTTTCCCCATATCCTGCTGACCGGCGGCACCGACTGGCCGCAACTTCTCAAGCATCGCGGCGCGCAGGGCCGCGAAGGTGAATATTTCGGCCCCTTCGCCTCGGCTGGCGCGGTCAACGGTACACTGGCCACGCTGCATCGTGCCTTTCCGCTGCGCAACTGTTCGGATGCGATCTTCACCAGCCGCACCCGGCCCTGCCTGCAATTCCAGATCAAACGCTGCACGGCGCCCTGCGTCGGGCGCATCGACGTCCAGTCCTACGGCGAAATCGTCGAGCAGGCGCGCGGCTTTCTGACCGGGAGGAGCCGCGACCTGCAACAGGCGCTGTCGGCACGCATGCAGGAAGCCTCCGATGCGCTCGACTTCGAGGCCGCCGCCGCCTATCGCGACCGCATCCACGCACTGACCCAGATCCATGCCCACCAGGACATCAACCTGTCGGCGCTGGGCAACACCGACGTGATCGCGATGCACCAGGATGGCGGCCTGGCCTGCGTGCAGGTATTTTTCTTCCGATCGGGCCAGAATTTCGGCAACCGCACCTATTACCCCGTCCATGCCGCCGGGTTTTCACCCTCCGAGGTGATCGGCTTGTTCATCGGCCAGTTCTATTCCCGCGTCTCGCCGCCGCCGCGGGTACTGGTCAGCGACCTGCCGGAGGAGGCTCAACTGATCGAACAGGCGCTCGGCGTGCGCGCCGGACGCAAGGTTGAGCTGTCGCGCCCTGTGCGAGGCGACCGGCGCAAGGCAGTCGAGCACGCGCTTGCCAACGCCCGCGAAGCCCATGCCAGGCGGCTTTCGGAAAGCGCCGCCCAGCGCCGCCTGCTTGACGGGTTGACCGATGCGTTCGGGCTGGATGCCTCGCCGGCACGTATCGAAATCTACGACAATTCGCACATTTCAGGCAGCAACGCGGTCGGCGGCATGGTCGTCGCCGGACCGGAAGGGTTCGTCAAGGCGGCCTATCGCAAATTCAATATCCGGACCAAGGGGATCGCCGCCGGCGACGATTACGCCATGATGCGCGAGGTGATCAGCCGCCGCTTCCGCCGCGCGCTTTCCGAAAATCCAGACCGTGACGGCCCCTGGCCGGACCTGTTGCTGATCGACGGCGGGCTGGGCCAGCTCAATGCGGTCAATGAGACGCTGGCCGAACTCGGCATCGACGATCTGGCGGTGGTCGGGATTTCCAAGGGGCCGGACCGCGACGCGGGCCGCGAACGGTTCCATATCGCCGGCCGGGCAGCGTTCATGCTCAAGCCGGGCGACCCGGTGCTCTACTACCTGCAACGGCTGCGCGACGAAGCCCACCGCTTCGCCATCGGCAGTCACCGGGCACGACGCACGCGCGACATCGCCCGCTCTCCGCTCGACGATGTGCCGGGCGTCGGGGCGGCGCGCAAGCGGGCGCTGCTGCACCATTTCGGCTCCGCCAAGGCGGTTTCGCGCGCCGGCCTCGCCGACCTGGAGGCGGTTGCCGGTATCAGTCGCCCGCTTGCTAAAAAGATTCATGACCATTTCAGTCCCGACGGGTAGTATGACGAACCGGGCATCGGATACCCTTAAGACACTCGCAACGCAACGCGCCATGTTTACCAACCTGCCCAATCTTCTGACCATGTTCCGGATCGCCGCGATTCCAGGAATCATCGCGCTGTTCTATCTGGAAAGCGAATTTGGAAACTGGCTCGCCCTTGGCCTGTTCACGGTCGCGGCACTGACCGATTTCTTCGACGGTTACCTGGCTCGCATCTACGGGCAGCAATCGGCGTTCGGCCGTTTTCTCGACCCAATCGCCGATAAGCTTCTGGTCGCCGCCACGCTGCTGATCATGACCGCGTTTGGCCAGGTACAGGGCCTCGCCATC